>WFVK01000028.1 GCA_015491705.1 Nitrospirota bacterium
CATTGAGATGGGAATCCGTAGGGCTGACACGCCAGCCCTTTACGGTAATTGGAATAACATAGGATGTGAAACCGTTGGTAATGTACTCCACGTTTTCTTCAAATTGTTTTTGCGAAGTCATATAAAATTTGCCGTTCAAAATATGAACCGTCACGCCGGAAGAGAATACCCCTGCGCCTTCCGATGATTCCGCAGTTCTGAAGATAACGAATTTACCATTGTGTGCTTTCACCAGCACAGCTATTTTCCGTAAAAGCCTTTTAGTCAGTTGCAGCCCGTACTGCATTCTCTTGCTGCGCGGGGTCAGGCTTATGGCCAGGTGGCTTTTTTCATTGTCCAGATTTTCATAGCGCATGAGCCCGATATTACTGTCCCACCTTTTTTGCCAGTCCTGACTTACGGGCCCCTTATATTCGGAAAGAGGCGTATATGGCTCGGGAAGGTATTTTTCCCACTCGCCGTCCCTGTCCAGAAACAGACGCTGAAAAATTGCGATCAGCTTTATGGAAGAGAATTTGATCTCCTGTCCCATCTCTTCGCTGGGACCGCGCAGTTCGCCGTTTTCGAGCCGGAAGGTCGGCTTGGGATAACCGTTGGTGGCCCAGTGTGTCGGAAACATGTTGTTCCATACATCATTTCGCGGTGTCAGCCATATAATTACCATGTCTGCCCGGTAAGTCTTATAGTATCTTTTCAAAGCCAGATATTCCTGGTCCTGTCCGTAGCCGCTGGCTCCTATTGTGAATACCTTTACATTCTTTTTCAACTGTGAATTCAGATAGTGCTGCAGGCGCTGATCCGGCATTGATTCATAATCACAGGCAAAGGCCTCCACCTGGGAGTCTCCCACAAGCAGTACCACGTAATCATCCTCCGAGTATTCAATCGGGTGCCCCCGGTAGCCGAGCTGGTTCTGTTCATTCTCCGGCACGTTCGGTCTCCATCCGGAGATTAGAGGAGGCACCGTATAGAAAATCTGCAGTATAATCCCGGCAAGGAGCGTGGAAAACAGAAGGCTTAGCACGACAAGAAGAATGTTTACAGGGGAGATTTTCGGCCTTTTCCTGAGAACATAAATTCCGAAGGCTATTATGACAAGCTGAACAACTACTATCAGGATACGGTAAGACAAAAGTTCTATGGAGCCGTCGGGTATGATCGTCTTCTCTATCGTTTTCTGATTCAGCAATAAACCGGCAGCTATTATCAGTATGCCGGGAATTCGTGAAGATTTCCGTTCCTTTTGTTTTCCGGTGCCTTCTCTTCTTGCCCTTCCCATCATAATCTTCTCAATTCACCCCGTCTCACCGTTCCATGCCGGCCCTGGACCGGAAACCGAACTTTAACCTCCGGTGCCTGTTTCAGGCCTGAGTCACAGGAACCAGATTTCATTATAGCACTGAAAAACACAAGGCTACAATGCGGAATATTTAAAGTCACAGATAAAGCTTTTTCCGGCGGGCTCTCCCGCCTGCGGGCGATGGGCTTTATGCAACTGTAAGGTAATGTTAAGGATTACGGTCTGTGGAATCCCCGTGAAATCCGTATATTGACAGCGGCAGCCGCTTTATATTATGATGATTGACAATTAAACCTTTAAACTGGTCCCGCGAGGCTGGAAAGGACTGCCGAATTGCACTTTTCATTCACCGGAAATCTCCAGAGCAACGCCCTCTCAAAGGCCTTTTCTCTCCAGGAACAGGGGTTTTCTTATGCGTAAGGAAATATTCGACAGCAGCGATATCAAGAGGGCCGTCAAGAGGATGGCCTATGAAATAATCGAGAAAAACAAGGGTGTGGACAATCTGTGCCTTGTCGGCATACAGAAAGGCGGCGTTATTCTTGCCGGCAGACTCGCTGAACAACTGCAGTCCATTGAAGGCAGGCTGATTGATGTCGGGGCGCTTGATATAACATTTTACAGGGACGACCTCAATACAAAGGAAGAGCAGCCTGTTGTCAAAAGGACCGAGATTCCCTGCTCCATCAACAACAAGACCGTGGTCCTTGTGGATGACGTGCTTTTTACCGGCAGGAGTATAAGGGCGGCCATGGATGCGCTTATAGACTTCGGCAGGCCGGCCTATATACAGCTCGCCGTACTGATAGACAGGGGACACAGGGAGCTGCCGATAAGGCCTGATTATGTCGGCAAAAATATCCCCACGTCTTTTAATGATCTCATTGAAGTGTCACTCGATGAAGACGGTGGGCGGGACAGGGTCGTGCTGGTAAGCGGAGAGAGGGAGCAACCCGTCCGTCCGCCGGAAAAGAAGTCATAATGTTTAAATCAAAGGATCTCCTCGGCATAAAGGAACTTACGCCGGAAGAGATATATCATGTTCTTGACACCGCCGCCGGTTTCAAGGATGTTCTCAAAAGAGACATCAAGAAAGTCCCGCCTCTGAGGGGCAAGACGGTCGCAAACCTTTTTTTTGAGCCGTCAACGAGGACGAGGACATCGTTTGAGCTGGCAGCCAAGAGACTGAGTGCGGACGTGGTGAACTTTTCCGTTCCGGCAAGCAGTGTTGTCAAGGGCGAGACCCTTAAAGACACCGCGCTTACCATACAGGCGCTCGGCGCTGATTTTGTGGTGATACGTCATTCTTCCGCAGGTGTACCGCACTTTCTAAGCCGGATCAGGAACATATCCGTCATAAATGCCGGCGACGGTGCAAACGAGCATCCCACGCAGGCGCTGCTCGACTTATTTACCATTCAGTCGCATAAGGGAAAATTCAGGGGACTGACAGCGGCAATAGTCGGGGACATCACTCACAGCAGGGTTGCACGGTCCAATATCTATGCCCTCACCAAGCTCGGCGTTAAAGTAAGGATAATCTGCCCGCCGACCCTGGTGCCCGCGGAAATAGGAAAGCTCGGGGTGGAGATATTTGACTCCATGGAGAAGGGTCTCAGAAAGGTTGACGTTATCATGATGCTCAGGCTGCAACTCGAGAGACAGAGCAAGGGCTTTTTCCCGTCTCTTGAGGAATACTTCAATCTCTACGGCCTCACGTCCGAACGGCTGAAACTCGCAAAGGATGATGCCATTGTCATGCATCCCGGTCCCATGAACAGGGGTGTTGAGATCGCAACGGAGATTGCAGACGGACCGCAGTCCGTAATCCTCGAGCAGGTGACCAACGGCCTTGCGGTAAGAATGGCGGTTTTATATCTGCTTGCAGGGGTGAAGAAATGAAAATACTGATAAAAAACGGCAGGGTTATAGATCCATACAGCGATACCGACGGCCGCCTTGATGTGCTGATAGAAGGAACGAAGATACGGGGATTGTACCGGGAGGGCAGGGGGCCGGAGGCAGACATGGTCATGGATGCCTCGGGATGCATTGTTATCCCGGGTCTTGTGGACATGCACACACATCTGAGGGAACCGGGTTTTGAGTACAAGGAAACGATAAAGACCGGCACCATGGCCGCGGTAAAGGGCGGATTCACCACTGTATGCTGCATGCCGAATACGAACCCGGTGAACGATACAATGGCGGTGACCAGGTTTATAGTTGAAAAGGCCTCAAAAGAGGGCTCCTGCACCGTGTATCCCATAGGTTCAATAACAAAGGGCCAGAAGGGTGAAGAGCTGGCCGAGCTGGAGATGCTTGCAAGGAGCGGCTGCATAGCGTTTTCCGACGACGGGAGGCCTGTTGCGGACAGCCTGATAATGAGACGTGCGCTGGAGTATTCAAAGATATTCAGCATACCCGTCATTTCACACTGCGAGGACCTGAAGCTCTCCGAAGGCGGGGTAATGAATGAAGGTTTTATATCGACGATAGTGGGTTTAAAGGGCATACCAAATGCCGCGGAGGATATAATGGTTGCAAGGGACCTGCTGCTTGCAGGCCTTACAGGAGGGAGACTGCATATCGCCCATGTCTCTACAGAGGGTGCTGTTGAGCTGATACGCGCTGCAAAACACAGGGGCGTCAATGTAACCGCCGAGACATGCCCGCATTATTTCACCCTCACGGATGAGTCCCTTGTAAGTTATGACACGAACTTCAAGGTCAATCCGCCGATCAGGAGTGCAAGGGATGTGGAGGCGGTCAGGCAGGGATTGAAAGACGGCACCATTGATGCAATAGCCACGGATCATGCCCCTCATCATATTGACGACAAGAATGTCGAATTCGACAGGGCGGCCTTCGGCATCTCAGGGCTTGAAACGGCCTTCTCCCTTGGGCTGAAGCTTGTTGAAGAAGGGGTTATAGACTTAATGCAACTTGTGAAGAAAATGACCACAACTCCTTCTGAAATAATGGGAATAAATAAGGGAAAGCTATCAGAGAACGCTGATGCGGATATTGCCGTGATAAACACTGGTAAAAAATACAGGGTTGATTCATCCGCATTTTTATCAAAAGGCAAAAACTCTCCGTTTAACCGCTGGACATTAAAGGGGGTCGTTGAAAAGACAATATCAAGGGGAAAGGTTTACGAATGGGATTGAACAGGGAAAAGGCATTACTGGTTCTTGCGGACGGTACGGTCTTTGAAGGCACCGGTTTCGGCGCCGGGGGCGAGGCCATCGGAGAGGTTGTGTTCAATACATCAATGACAGGCTACCAGGAGATACTGACGGACCCTTCGTATAAGGGCCAGATAGTTGCCATGACATATACGCAGATCGGCAATTACGGTGTGAACTCCGAGGACATTGAATCCGGAGCCCCGAATGTCGAGGGTTTTATCGCCAAAGAATTCTTTGATTTCCCCGGCAACTGGCGCTCCACGGAGAGTCTCGGAGTCTACCTTGAAAAATACGCCAAAACCTGTATCAGTGGAATCGACACAAGGGCGCTTACCAGGCACCTGAGGGACAACGGCGTACAGATGGGGATTATATCCACCACGGATTTAAATCCCGGGAGCCTGCTGGAAAAAGTAAGGAGCCACCCCGGCATATCCTCCCTTGACCTTGTCAAAGAGGTCACCGCGGCAGATACCTATAAATGGAGTGAGGGCTTATGGCGGCCCGGCGGCGCGGGGAAAAGACTCAGGGCCCGGGATTCAGTGCCCGGGAGCCGGAAGGTCGTCGTCTATGACTTCGGCGTGAAGATGAATATACTCCGCCATCTGGTGGAGGCAGGGTTCGACGTCACGGTCGTGCCTGCCCAGACCCCTGCCGGGGAAGTTATAGAAATGGCCGACGGTATTGTTCTGAGCAATGGGCCTGGAGACCCCCGGACGGTGGGGTATGCCGTAGAAAATGCAAGGAAAATTATGGGCAGAAAACCCGTACTCGGCATCTGCCTGGGGCACCAGGTACTCGGTCTTGCACTGGGAGGCAGGATATACAAACTCAAGTTCGGGCATCACGGCGGAAACCACCCGGTGATGGACCTGTCGACCGGAAAGGTTGAGATAACCTCACAGAACCACAATTACTGTGTTGATACGGAAAGTCTCAGGGGCTGCGTGGAGCTGACGCACAGAAACCTCTACGACGGCACGGATGAAGGCATGAGGCACAAGGACATGCCGGTAATATCATTCCAGTATCATCCGGAGGCAGGCCCCGGGCCGAATGATTCGGGTTATATTTTCAGGCGGTTTAAAGAGATGGTGGAATCATGGAGCTGAACAAAACCAATTACCGTCTTAAGACCGACGGCGACAGGCTTGTATTCACAACGCCCTCTTTCAGGGCGGAGAAGAGCAGTGTGCTCCCCTCGGGCGTTTACTCCAAGGAGTTTGCGTCCATGCTCTTTGCCTCTGCTGTCTGCATTCCCGCATATATGGCTGCTGGTTTTATAGGCGCTGAACCCGTGGTTCTGCGCTATGTGTTTGTTGTTTTACTCTTTGTCGTTGTTTTCCTCGGGGCAAGGAGGTTTATTTTCAGGGAGAGATACCTGAAGCTTGTCCTCGACAGGAATGAGAAGACGGCCGTTATTACATTTCCCGGCTTTCTCAGGGGCAGAACCGAGAAGATACCTTTCTCACGGATAAAGACGCTGGAGATGGGAACGAGGAGATTTGTCCCCGAGAATATTGACGGCATCAAGTTCGTCCAGAGGATATCTTCGCAGCATGGAAGCGCCCTGCCGGGACTGGACGATGTGGAGGAGTTTATCACACTCGCGCTGAAACTGACGGACGGCTCCGAAAGGGTTATATATGCGGGGAAGACTGAGGAAGAGCCGGAGATGCCGGTGAAAGAGATGAGTGCCTTTCTGGGGAATCCTCATTAAGGAAAAAACATATGCCCAAGAGAACAGACATACAGAGCATACTGCTGATCGGCTCCGGTCCCATAGTAATCGGCCAGGCATGCGAGTTCGATTACTCGGGCGCCCAGGCCTGCAAGGCCCTCCGTGAGGAAGGATACAGGGTGATCCTTGTAAATTCAAACCCTGCAACCATCATGACCGATCCCGAGATGGCGGATGTCACGTATATAGAGCCGCTTACCCCCGAAATTCTTGAAATGATAATCCGGAAAGAACGTCCGGATGCCCTGCTTCCCACCATGGGAGGGCAGACCGCCCTGAACCTCTCGGTGGGACTTTCAGAAAAGGGAATCCTGGACAGGTACGGCGTGGACCTGATCGGCGCGAAGCTCCCTGCCATCAGGAAGGCCGAGGACAGGGAACTGTTCAAGGAGGCCATGGCGAAAATAGGGCTTGAGACCCCCCGGAGCGTGCATGTCAATTCCGTTGAACAGGGTATGGAGGCGGTTAAGACCCTCAGGTTCCCGCTGATCCTGAGGCCTTCATTCACACTCGGCGGAACCGGCGGAAGCATTGCCTACAACATGATTGAATACAGGGAAAACCTCGAGAGGGCCATAAAACTCAGTCCCGTTGACCAGGTCCTTATCGAGGAGTCCGTTCTCGGATGGAAAGAATACGAGCTTGAGGTGATGCGGGACAATAAAGACAATGTCGTGATCATCTGTTCCATAGAGAACTTTGATCCCATGGGGGTCCACACAGGCGATTCCATTACAGTGGCGCCCGCCCAGACCCTCACCGACAAAGAATACCAGATAATGAGGGATGCCTCGATTGCCGTCATCCGTGAGATAGGGGTGGACACGGGAGGCTCCAATATCCAGTTCGCCGTAAACCCGGACAACGGCCGCCTCGTTGTAATCGAGATGAACCCGAGGGTATCGAGGAGTTCCGCCCTTGCTTCCAAGGCAACGGGGTTCCCGATAGCCAGGATAGCGGCGAAACTGGCTGTGGGACTCACACTGGATGAGATTCCAAATGACATCACGAAAGAGACCCCTGCATCATTTGAGCCTGCAATCGACTACGTTGTGGTAAAGTTCCCCAGGTTTGCCTTTGAGAAATTCCCCGAGGCCGACTCCACGCTGATGACGCAGATGAAATCCGTGGGTGAGGCCATGTCGATCGGCAGGACATTCAAGGAGTCACTGCAAAAGGCTTTGCGCAGCCTTGAGATCGACAGCTACGGCTTTGAGCCGGTTGATGCCGGTATTGACGAGATAATGGAAAGAATCAAGATTCCGGGCTGGGACCGCATATGGTACCTTGCGCATGCCCTGAGGCTGGGAGCAGGTCCTGAGGAATTACACGAAGTAACAGGTATCGATCCCTGGTTCCTGCACAATATCAAGCAGATAACGGACCTGGAGGCCGAAATCAGCGGTGCCTCAGGCGACATGAAAGGCAGGGGGATGGAGTCCCTGCCGGTTGACCTGTTTAGGAGGGCCAAGGAATACGGCTTTTCTGACAGAAGGATCGCCGCATTGCTGGATACGGACGAACACGCCGTCAGGGACGCAAGAGAGAGGATCGGCCTGAAGGCCGTTTATAAAATGGTGGATACATGCGCCGCTGAATTCAGGGCATATACACCGTATCTGTATTCAACCTATGAAAAACCCTTTTACAGGATAGAGGGTTCGACCACTCTCAATTCCTCAAACCCTCAACTCTCCGCTTCAGTGGAATGTGAAGCCGATCCCACGGGGAGGAAGAAGGTCGTCATACTCGGCAGCGGGCCGAACAGGATAGGGCAGGGCATTGAATTCGACTACTGCTGTGTCCATGCCGTCCTTGCACTAAAAGAACTCGGATACGAGACAATAATGGTAAACTGCAATCCCGAGACGGTCAGCACTGATTACGACACCGCCGACAGGCTGTATTTTGAACCCCTCACACTTGAAGACACCCTGAACATTATAAATACGGAAAAACCCGAGGGCGTCATCGTCCAGTTCGGCGGCCAGACGCCGCTGAAGCTTGCCGTACCGCTTGAGAGGGAAGGTGTGAGGATTCTCGGCACATCCCCTGACTCTATTGACAGGGCCGAGGACCGGAAGAGGTTCAGGGAAATACTGCACAAGCTGAATCTCCGGCAGCCCGAAAGCGGCACAGCCATGTCCGTCGCCGAAGCGATTGAAGAGGCACGGAAGATCGGCTACCCTGTCATGGTGAGACCATCCTATGTGCTCGGCGGCAGGGCAATGGAGATCGTGTATGATGAAAAAAGCCTTAATGATTACATGCAGAGAGCGGTATCCGCATCACCTGAACACCCGGTGCTGATAGACAAATATCTTGAAGACGCCATTGAAGTAGATGTGGATGCAATCTCAGACGGCGAAAACGTAATAATAGGCGGAATCATGGAACATATAGAAGAAGCCGGCATACACTCCGGAGATTCGGCATGCTCCCTGCCGCCGTATTCATTGTCACAGGATATTATCGAGAGAATCAAACTCCAGACAAAGGCCGTTGCAGGCGAACTGAACGTTATCGGGCTTATGAACATGCAGTTTGCCGTAAAAGACGGCGTGATATACATCCTTGAAGTCAATCCGAGGGCCTCCCGGACAATACCCTATGTCAGCAAATCCATCGGCGTACCGCTTGCCAAGATGGCGGCCAAGGTCATGATGGGGAAGAGACTTGCGGAACTGGGACTTGACTCCGAGATAAAGGTATCCCATTTCAGCGTCAAGGAGGCGGTATTCCCCTTTGACCGTTTTGCAGGGGTCGATACCCTGCTCGGACCTGAAATGAAATCCACGGGAGAAGTCATGGGTATTGATAAAGACTTTGAAAGGGCGTATGCAAAGTCCCAGGCATCGGCCAACAATACAGTGCCGCTGAGCGGAAAGGTCTTCATCAGTGTCAAAGACAAGGACAAGCCGGCCCTGCCTCCGATGGCGCGCAAGCTCCTGTCACTGGGGTTTTCGCTGACGGCCACGCGGGGCACGGCCTTTTATCTCAGGCAGTTCGGGATTGATGTTGAGACGGTCAACAAAGTCGGCGAGGGAAGGCCGCACTGTGTTGACCTGATAAAAAACAGGGAAATTGACTTTGTGATAAACACCGTCACCGGTGCAAAGGCGCAGAAGGATTCATTTTCCATAAGGGAAACCGCACTGCAGTACAACATTACCTATTCAACCACGATCGCAGGGGCGAGGGCGGCGATAAATGCAATAGAGGTGATGAAGAAAAAGAATCTGGGCATCAAGTCGCTCCAAGAGTATCATCATATCAGATAAATGCCCCGGTCTTTTCATTCCAGGATGTCACAAGATAGTATAAAAACATTATCATGACAATAAGCACAACGCTCCAGTGATAAGATATATAGTAGGGCAGGAAAACCTTCTTTCCCATCAGCGAAGAGATCCTTCCGGAGGAATCGATAAGCGCCTGGCTCAGTGAATTTGACACGCCGAAAAAGACAAAGGCTATCAGGTTCTTGATATTGCCCTCCGCTGTCCTCCAGCACGTGCCGCTTGCGCATCCTCCGGCAAACGGCATGCCGAAACCGAAGATAATGCCGCCTACAAAACTCCCCACCCAGAATGTAGGCATGACATAAACCCCTTCGGGTCTGAGCCCGCCTGCCTTGAGCGCCGCAAACCCCAGCACACTGACAACAACGGCAATGGTCATGCCTCTGGCCTGTTCAGCATTGCCGCTCGCAAAAGGTTCGCGGAAGGCCTGCAGGAACGCAAAACGTGTCCGGTGGAGGATTATTCCGAATGCGGTTCCCGAAACAAGCAGCCCCCCTGTCTTTGTATAGTTGTAGCCCGAGGAGGCATCGATGCCGTAAGAGCGGTAAATATACGCAGCCGTAAATACGGCCAGCACAGCCAGGCCCCCGATGTATGGCTGGATCTTCTTCCAGTCTGTTGCACCCTCTTTCGGCCTTTTCAACCGTCCCTGGCCCCTTCTGAAGTGCAGATGTTCCAGTTCCCAGTAGATATATCTCACCTCAAGAAAGGCCCCGATGCTCAGGCCCGCCATCATACCCAGACCGCTCAGTGAAAGGGCGCTGGTTGCGCTGAAAAATCCGCCTACATTACATCCGCCGGCCATTGCCGCGCCGATTCCCATTAATGTTCCGCCTATGGCGCCTTTAACCAGTTCAAAGGGCGGCGGTGTCTTTACGGAGAACTGTTTTGACAGGAGTGACGAGGCGAATGCCCCCCAGATTAATCCGAAGGTCAGAATGGAACTGGTGCTTAAAAGCGGATTGTAATACGGGTGAGAGCTGTAAATTCCCAGGGAATAGAACAGCCAGTCAACCCATTCCCTCAGGCCTCCGACGACTCCCCACGGCCGTGCCCATGCAAAGGTAATAACGCTGGTGATTCCTATTAACAGTCCCCCCAGCCATACCGGCCAGTTCCTGTAAAAGACCTTTGCATATCCGTTTTTAAGAATGGTAACAAAAACGCTTGTCTCTCCGGAATTGTTCATATCAGTTGTTGCTGTTGCACGTGATATTTTCAACCTCTCAGGCTGCATAAAAATTATGACGGGACAGTCCGGAGTCCTTCCGGCAGACTCCTCGCCGTTTATGCAACATCAGGGTTATGTAAGATTAACGGGAGCTGAGTTATTGGTATTCAGGCAATCCCGACAAATTATTTTACATAATTTCCAGGGATTGTCAAATTGTGAACTGACTTTTTTCATCATTATTTGCCCCTCCCCCGTTCTCATGGAGGAGGGGCATGCAGTGATGAATGAACTATATCGAACCCGCTTACTTGGTCTCAAAGCAGTTCACACTGCTTTCCGATTCTCCCCCGCTGCTGTCTTCTGCAACCACCTTCCAGCAGTATGTGGCTCCGGCTGCAAGGCCTGATACGGTGCGGCTGCCGGATGAACTGTTGTCAAGAAACGGATCGGTAAAATCACTTATGACATCGTTGACGTCTCCGCATGAGATCAAAAGTATGCCGGTTATCATTACTGTCAGTATAACCATCAATATTTTTTTCCTGCTTCCGCCGGTATATACAAAAAACGGAACCATCATAAGCAATAACAGTCCCACACCGTAGCCGGCAATGCCTGCATAGTAAATGCCGTCATTTTCAAGCGAGGTCACCACGAGGGGGGTCGTATCACCGAAGTCCTTGTCGTTATCATAGTAAAGATAGTAGGTCACAGGGTCTCCATCCGGATCAGTGCTTTTTTTCCATTTGAACTCCACAGTTGTTTCCACATCTTTCTGGCCGTTTGCGGGATAGATAAGCGCAGGGGTGGTGGGCGGATTATTGGAAGCCGCTGACAGGCCTTTGCCGCTCAGGGTCACAGTAACAGGATCTTCATCAGGGTCATCAGAAGGTATATCCAGGCTGTCGTTAAACATGCCGGTTGTAACCGGTGAGAAGCTGACAGTAAATTCGCAGCTTTCCGACTGCTGCAAAACCCGGCCTGAACAGGTATCATCTGTGATGCTGAAGGGCTCTTCTATGGGATTGTTCCGGGCGATGTTGCCGACGGACAGGTCTGCATTGCCGTCGTTTTTCACAGTGACGGTCTTGGTGGATGAATTGCCCTCTGTCACTTCTCCAAACGGCATATCCAGATCAGTGGCGGAACCTATGGAGTCTGTCACGGTGATGTCAGGCACAGGCGCTGCCTTGCCGGTGCCGCTTACAGTGACCGTCACGGGGTTTTCGTCCGAGTCATTCGAGGG
>WFVK01000029.1 GCA_015491705.1 Nitrospirota bacterium
TGCTGAGGCGGCATAAAACACCATCGCGCATTTATGTTTTCCGGCATATATGCCGAAATAACTATACTGACAAGGGGGAGGCGGCGCGGGAATAATCATATGACCCTGACGTTTGCATAAACCGGCAAAGATGAATGATGAATAAAGAAGAAAAAACAGATTCGGCGAGACACTGCAAGGCCTCTACCCCGGAAGCAGGGACGGGCACTGAAGTCTATAAAGGCAATTTAAGGGACTTCAGGCTCTCTGACCTGCTCATTTATATCCAGAGGGGAACAAGCACGGGGATTCTCCTTATAGAAAGCCGGACCGGGATAAAAAAGATATTTATTGAAAACGGCGACATAGTGTTTGCCTCTTCCAGTGACGGCGATGAGCAGATCGGGGAGTTGCTCCTGAAAGAGGGGAGGATCACACTTGAAGAATATTATCAGTCATCCGCTTTGTCCCTGAAGACGGGCCAGTGCATGGAAAAGGTACTGGTAAAACTCGGATACCTGGCGCCCGATGAACTTGCCGCGGCCCTAAGACACCAGGTGGAGGAGATTATCCTCAACCTGTTTGCCGTTGAAGATGCCGAGTTTGAATTCCATGAGGGCATCCTGCCCGAAGACACGGGGATAAAACTGTATTTCAGCGCGGCAGACCTGATCTACAGGGGCATCCGGAGAATCAGCAATTTCACATACCTCAGGGAGTTGTGTCCGCCGATGGACTCGGTGCTGAATTTTTCCAGTGACCCCCTCGACATCTTTCAGGAGTTCACGCTTGAGGACAGCGACAAGAGGCTTCTTTCTTACGTCAACGGCCTGTATACCGTAAAGATGATAATGTTCTTTTCCTCTGCCAATGATTTTGAAACGCTTCGCGCCGTCTGCGCCCTTCTGAGCATAAGGCTCATCAAGGTAAGGAATGAGGATGAACCACCGTTTGAACTGCACGGGGATGTCTTTGGCGCGCCTTCTGCAGGGCCGGCGGATGAGTTTCTCCGGAGGGTTGAAGACATGTACAGGGACTGCGGGAGCCTCGGATACTACGAGATACTGGGCGTGGAGAAGAATGCCTCAGCAGAAGAGATTAAAAAGGCATACTATAACCTGTCGAGGCAATTTCATCCGGACAGGCATTTTTCCATGGCGGACGGTGATAAAGATGTCAAGATGAAATTAACCGCTATACTTTCCTGTATTACCTCCGCCTATGAAATCCTCTCCGACCCTGGAAAAAGGAAGGAATATCACGGGACGCCCCTGCTTAAAGAACCTGCTTCAGGGGGAGAGGGGCATGCCGCTTCCGGGGAGACAACCGCCGGAAAACAGGATCAGCGTAAAAGGCCCGCGCCAGAAAGGCACAGGAGAAAGAAGCTCTGGATATACCTCCCTGCTGCCCTGATTGCAGCGGCCGTATTGACGGCAGGTGCATTAAAAATTCTCAACAGCCCGGCGGGCGGGCCTGAAACCGTGAGGCAGCCGGCTGTTAAATCACCCGTGGAAAGAGTGACGCCTTCTCCCCTGCTGCCGGCCTTACGCAACGACCTTTTCGACAGGCTGGACGGCAAGCGGACCGGGTAATCCCGCCGTTGTGCAAAAATATCCCCCGCGGGCAGGCCATCCCCGCCCTGCTGATGCATGGTCAAGGTTGTCTCTCGATTATCCTGAGGAGTCTTGCGGCGGTATCGCTCTCGAGGTCCCTGAGCCTGATATAAATATCCATGGCCTGCTTTTTCCTGCCTGTCTTTGCATAAGCCACCCCCAGCCCCGTAAGCGCATCAATATTGTCCGGCTCGATAGCCAGCGCCTTGCTGAATTCGTCAACCGCCTCCTCAAACCGGCCTGAAAAAGACAGGCAGTAGCCCGTGCCGCTGTAATAGCCTGCGACATCGGGACGTAATTCCGAGGCCTTCCTGAAGTACTTAATCGCCTTGTCCGGGTAATCCATCTTCAGCAGGACGCTCCCGTACCATGCGTTGAGCTCGGGATCATCAGGCCGCCCTGTCACAGCGGCCTTTGCCAGTCTCAGGGCATTCTCATAATCATGTTTCTCCAGCATATCCGATATCATCCTGATCTGTTCCTCGCGGGGGACATCGGGCAGCAATTCCGAGGCCTTCCTGAAATACCTCATCGCCTCCTCATGCCTGTTCATCTTCATCAGGATGGTGCCGTACCATGCGTTGAGCTCGGGGTCATCAGGCCGCTCTGTCACAGCGGCCTTTACCACTCTCAGGGCACTCTCATAATCATGTTTCTCAAACAGGCCTGATATCATCCTGATCTGCTCCCCGACCGTTGGCGGTATCATTACCCCTGTTTCGCCGCCGGCAGCAGCCGGTGTATCTCCTTCATCAACGCCTTCAGCGGCCGGTGAAGGGCCCTTATATAATTTTTCAATCCGTGCGGGAATAAAATAGGCATCCATGACAATGGCGCCGGAGAGTACGGATTTATTGGCATTGAGAAATTCTTCAGCCTCGCGACGGTTATCAAATTTACCGAGCCGCACTGCATGAAACTTCCCGATCTTTTCGACCCTCAGATATTCGCGTCCCTGTTCACTCAACTTCCCCTGCAGGAAATCGAATTGCCTGATGGCATCGGGCCTGTTCCCGAAGCTTCCGGCCTGGATGGTGAAGATCGTTCCGGATGCGGCATAGCCGTAGGATAACACCAATAAAAAAAGGTTCAGCACCAGCAGGCATGCCGCTGACAGGCAGGCGCCGCTCCTTCTCAGTCTGCAGTCCCCTGTCGATTGACCTGTAAACATGTCGTCCCCCTGCGGAAAAAACTCCGCCGGCTGTCAGCCCTGCAGTTGTATAAGACTATCGCCGGCCGGTTCTCCCGTCCCTTTATGCAACATTAAGGTGTTATCTGATTGATACGACATTATACGGGATAACTTTAATAGTATGTTGATCATCCCGCTGACGCGCCCGGCCCACAGTTAAATTATACATAAATTCCATTCGATTTTTGCTACAATATAAAAAAGCCTTTTCACCGCTGACCGTGAAGCGGGGAAGAACCATGCATCCGGAATTCTTGTTATTATCATGAAAAAATATGAACAGCTCGACATATCCGGAGATGCGGCCCTCAGGGTATGGGGCCGGACTCCGGAGGAACTTTTCCGGAATGCATCCGAAGGGCTGTCGGAACTCATTACAGACACTGCCGGGATAAAAGAGACGGAAGAAAGGGAGATAGTACTCACAGCGGAAAGCATGGAAGGTCTCCTTGTGCAGTGGCTTAACGAGCTTATATTCCTGTTTGATACATACGGATTTACAGGAAAGCACTTCAGTATCAGTCTTCAGCAGGCACCGGATGATTCAGTACCCGCAGGCGGAAGGTCCGGCAGGGTCAGGTTGACGGCAAGGATTTCCGGCGGTTGTTTCAGACCGGATGTCAACGAGTGCAGGCTTCTTGTGAAGGCCGCAACGTATCACGGCCTGTCGTTCAGGCATGTGGATTCCGGCTGGGAAGCGGTAGTGGTATTTGATATATAATATACACCTGCTCTCCGGCCCCTGTCAGGGCCGGGAAGAAAAAGGAATACGTCCCTGCCGGAAAGGAACGGATTATAAAGTCCCCCTCCCCTGCCGGGTGGAGGATGGAGGATGCCATGACTATCGAAAGACTTCACAGAATCGACGGCACAAGGCTTGAGATCCCCCGTGACTACAAGGGGGGAATGCGTACAAACGGAATCATATATGTGGATGAGAGTCTTGAAAAAGAGCTTGAACAGAAATCGATAGAGCAGGTTGCAAATGTTGCGACCCTGCCGGGCATAGCAGGGTCCTCCCTTGCAATGCCCGATATACACACAGGTTACGGCTTTCCGATAGGGGGAGTGGCCGCGTTCGATCTGAAAGGGGGTATTATCTCCCCTGGCGGCGTGGGATACGACATAAACTGCGGGGTCAGGCTCCTGAGGAGCAATTTCGAGAAAAAAGACATCCTCCCCAGGATCAGGGAACTCGTGGACAGCCTTTACAGGAATATCCCCACCGGGGTCGGCTCCAAAGGCAGGCTGCGTCTTGACCCGAAAGATGAGAGGATGGTTCTTGTCAAGGGCGCCCGCTGGGCGGTTGAACACGGCTTCGGCGACAGGGAAGACCTCGAGCATACTGAATCAGGCGGATGTATTGAAGGCGCGGACCCCGACCTGATAAGCAGCAGGGCATATGAACGCGGAAGGGTGCAGCAGGGTACTTTGGGCTCGGGAAATCATTTTGCTGAAATCCAGTACGTGGATGAGATTTACGATCAAAATACCGCAAACAGCCTGGGATTATTCAAAGACGGCATCACGGTGATGATCCATACGGGCTCCAGGGGATTCGGCCACCAGGTATGCACTGACTTTATCGAGACAATGCAGAAGGCTGCAAGGAGATATAATATAGACCTGCCCGACAGGGAGCTTGCGTGTGCACCCTTTGACAGCCCCGAGGCACGGGAGTATTTCGCCGCCATGAAGGCCGCTGCGAATTACGCATGGGCGAACAGGCAGTGTATCTCGCACTGGGTGAGGGAGTCCTTTATGCGCATATTGGATGCAGGACCGGATACAACCGGTATGAGCCTTGTATACGATGTCGCCCATAATATCGCCAAGGTCGAAGAACACGTGATCGACGGGAGGAAGAGAAACCTGGTCGTACATCGTAAAGGCGCAACAAGGGCCTTCCCCCCCCGCCATCCCGAACTCCCGGATGCCTATAAACATACGGGACAGCCCGTGATAATCCCCGGTGATATGGGAAGGGCGTCATTTGTCCTGATCGGCACTGAAAGGGGCATGCAGGAGGCATTCGGCTCCACATGCCACGGCGCGGGCAGGCTGCTGTCAAGACACCAGGCCATAAAAAAGGCCAGGGGCCGCGCCATCTGGAGGGAAATGGAGGACATGGGCATAATCGTAAGGGCCACGGGCAGGGGCACGCTTGCAGAGGAGATGCCCGAGGCATACAAAGACGTCTCGGAGGTCGTGGATGTGGTCCATAATGCCGGTCTGTCAAAAAAGGTTGCCAGGCTGAGGCCGCTTGGAGTAATAAAGGGATAACCCGTTGAAAAGTGAAAAACTCATAATAGGCAGGATTCCGTATGCCAACCTCTTCCCCATGTTTTACTATCTTGACAGGAAATGTGACAACTCGGCGTACAGATTCATCAGGGGCGTCCCTTCCAGGCTCAATAAGATGCTCAGGCACGGGGAGATCGATATCACCCCTTCATCGTCCATAGAGTATCTCAGGAACCGCAGGGACTATCTCATATTGCCGTGGTTTTCCATAAGCTCTTCCGGTCCTGTAAAGAGCATACTGCTGTTTTCAAAGATTCCCCTGAATGAACTCGGGGGAAAGACCATAGAGGTATCCTCCGAATCAGAAACCTCAACCGCCCTGTTAAGGATTATCCTCCGGGACTTTCTGTCTGTAAGATCGCGCTTCAGGCAGACAAATCGGCGCAGTGTCAGGGGCATTCTCACGTCATCGCCCGCGGTCCTTCTCATAGGGGATACGGCGATGATAGAGGCTAAAAAGGCCTCCGGCGGGCGTGCTGCCGGGAAAATCCGTGATTCAGGAGGCGGGGGCCGGGACTCATCGCTTTTTATTTATGACCTGGGCGAATTATGGTATAAGTTCACCGGGCTTCCGTTTGTATATGCCCTCTGGGTGGTAAGAAAAAAATCTTTCTCGCAAAAGGGCATGCTTGTCAGGAGGCTCTCACACGACCTGATCAATGCAAAAAAATATGCGGTCAGAAGTTTCCCGTTGATAGCCGGTGAGGCCCCCCAGAGGGAATGGATCAGCAGGAGAGAACTGGTCGAGTACTGGAAGATCATATCATATGACTTTACGGAGAAACACCTCGAGGGTCTGCAACTGTTCGAGAAATATGCACTGAAAACAAGGTGAATTGAAAGACGGCTTTGCATTTGTGCATGCTATCTGGTAGAATTATTGAGGCAAATCTTCAGCGCTGTGGTAAGCGCTGCATCTTGTCCAGATAATGGGGTGGTAGTTCAGCTGGTTAGAACGCCGGCCTGTCAAGCCGGAGGTCGCGGGTTCAAGTCCCGTCCATCCCGCCATCTGTCATTCCCCGCTTAAGGAACCGAAAAGCCCGGTGCTGAAATATCTCTCCCCCCTGTCCGGGAAGATCACGACAACGCGCCGGTTTTTTCCCAGCCTGCCGGCCACCTCAAGCGCGGCACACGCCGCAGCGCCTGATGAAATACCGGCAAGTATCCCCTCTTCTCCGGCCAGCCGCCGGCTCATGGACATTGCATCTTCATCGGTTACTGCAATCACCTCGTCATATATGCGTGTATTGAGCACCCCTGGATAGAAACCGGCGCCCAGGCCCGCTATCTTATGCACGCCTGGTTCGCCTCCTGACAAAACCGGGGATCCCGCAGGCTCAACCGCGGTTATCAGGATATCCGGTTTTACGGCCCTTAATGCCTCTCCCGTGCCTGTGATCGTCCCGCCCGTGCCGACGCCGGCAACAAAGGCGTCAATATCCGCGCCCACGGCCTCCAGTATCTCAACAGCGGTCGTCCTCCTGTGTATTTCAGGATTGGCCGGATTTTCAAACTGCATCGGCATGAAATATCCGGGGTTTTTCTTCAGCAGCAGTTCCGCCTCTTCCACAGCTCCCATCATATCCCTGTCCCCCGGCGTCAGTACCTGTTCAGCGCCGAATGCCTGAAATATCTGTCTTCTCTCCAGCGACATTGTCTCGGGCATTGTGAGGATCAGTCTGTAGCCTTTAACAGCAGCGACCAGCGCGAGACCGATCCCGGTATTTCCGCTTGTAGGCTCTATAATCGTGCCTCCGGGCCTGAGCTTCCCCTCTCTTTCAGCGGCCTCTATCATGGAAAGGGCGATCCTGTCCTTCACGGACCCCCCGGGATTGAAGCCTTCCAGCTTGGCCCAGATTTCCGCATCGTCAGGCCCCGGTATTTTATTGAGCCTCACAAGCGGGGTGTTTCCGATTGTTTCTAAAATACTTGCATGCGGTTTCATGAAATCGCCTTACTCTTACAGTGGCGTAACACCATGGCCCGGCGGAAAAGCTTTATCTGCGATTCCCTGAGGAAATATTCAGCACGCATATTAAAGTAACCCCTCCCGGCCTCCCCTTAAGTTAAGGGGAGGGGGTAAGACCCATCGCCTTATAACCCCTGAACCCTGAACCGAGCAACCCCTGAACCTGAAACAGGGTTTTACGGCGGGCTCTCCCGCCCCTTTATGCCATATTAAGGTTAATGTTGCCTGTTATGCGGATTCCGCTTTTTTCCTCAGATATATCAGGAACTCCACATTCCCCCTGGGCCCCCTGACCGGTGACGTTGTCGTCCCCCGGACCTCAAGCCCCATATTTTCCGATTCGTGTTTTATCCTCTCGACAATCTCAAGGCGTTTGGCCTCATCCCTGATCACCCCGCCTTTGCCGACCTCACCTCTGCCAGCCTCAAACTGCGGCTTGATAAGGGCTATTATCTCCCCTCCGGGCCTCAAGAGCTCAATCACCTTCGGCATCACCTTGAGGAGAGATATGAAAGATACATCGATTACAGCAATGTCCGCCTTCTCCGGAATTGAAGCCGTATCCAGATGCCGTATGTTGGTCTTCTCCAGCAGCACGACCCTCCTGTCGTTTCTCAGTCTCCAGTGGAACTGCCCGTAGCCGACATCGACCGCGTAAACCCTTTTTGCGCCGTACTGCAGGAGACAGTCGGTAAAGCCCCCTGTTGATGCGCCGGCATCCACGGCTGTCCTGTCCCTGACATTGATGCCGAATTCCTCTATTGCGTGCTCAAGCTTCAGCCCCCCCCGGCTTACGTAAGGCATTCTGTTTTTGAGCGCCACCACATCATCCGGCCTTACCTGTGCGCCTGCCTTGTCTGCAACCACACCGTTGACAAGCACGCTGCCCCCGAGGATCAGCGCCTTTGCCTTTTCCCTGCTCTCGGCAAGCCCTCTTTCAACCAGCAGTCTGTCAAGACGGAGCTTCTTCGGCGGCATAAAGTGTCACCCGGAGACCGTGCGCCTGAAGACCTTCCCGCTGTAAATCCTTAAACCTTCAAAGACCACCCCGTCGCCGTAGAGAAGCCCGTGGTCGAAGACCGGTATCCCCGCATCTGCACGGTCATGGTATTCGCCGTCAATATATATCTTCATGCTACCTCCTCATTTTTCCCGCCCCATGGCATGCACAAACAATTATAAGGCGGCCTGAAATAAAAATAAAGCATGACTGTAGCTTGAATTCATTTCGTGACATATGCAAGACTATAGTAACAGGGTTTTTACCGGTGAAGTCCCATGAAAAGATTAATTGAACCATCACTTCCGCTGCTTCTTGCTCTGAGCCTTCTCATGTTTGCGGGCTGCAAACCTGCAAAGGATGCCCGTGTGACGGAGAAGAGGGGAGACAGGATTACTTTTCAGACCGGGAAGGGGGAATCTGTTACCGTCAGCATCAACAGCGGGGAATTACCGGAAGGCTGGCCCCCGGAGATTCCGGTGCTGCCCGGCGGCAGGCTGGTTTTTGCGCAGTCCGGGTCAAAGAAAAACATCAGGCAGATAAATATCGAGGTGAAAAAACCCCGGGTTGAGACGTTTGAGTTCTACATGGATAAACTTAATTCATCGGGCTGGGATATTCAATCCACCATGAAACTGACCGGCATGTATGTGGCCGCGGCAAAAAAGAACAATGAAAAACTCATATTGCAGGTGTCGGACAGAGAGCCGGGCATTACACATGTCCAGATTATTGTTAAACATTGATATTGCATAAACAGGCAGCGGTTACGGAATTCCTCACCGCCAATTAATTGACAAACGGCATTTTTATCCATCTTTTATCATATGGTTGTCAAGGCCCGCCGCCCGCTCCCCGGAGAGATGATACGGGAGACATAATAAAAATCTCTCTTTATTCCACGCAGTTAGAGTTTGCCCCCGCGGGGAAAGACCGTATCAGGCATTATTTCAATAGCGGCAGGCATACAAGTTGCTTGTATCTCTCTTATTGAAGAAAGGAGGTGCAGTTTACTTGACAGAAACAACCGTATCAGGGAAGGGGAAGAAGAATGGTGGAGATCAACAATAAGCAGGAAAAGTGCAGCCTGTGCAGGCAGGAGTATACCTCAATCAACACCGAGGTCACACCGGGGGTAAAAATTTATGTCTGCAAGACGTGCCTTGAGTCGGCGAAACACAATTTTATATGGATATGCATGAACTGCGGAAAGGTACACGTAAGGTCCAAAAAGTCGGTAATAGAAAGGACCAACAATTTCGAACTCAAGAGGGCCTACATGCTTTGCCAGGACATGCAGATCATTCAGGGGATCGATATGTGTATAGAGTGCGATCCCGAGGGAATACTAAATTATATGCAGGCCCAGAAAATGAGTATGGAGTGTTGACATTGATGTTGCATAATGCGGCAGGAGAGTCCGCAGGGCCGTGCAGGGCACTCCTGCCCGTTTATGCGACATTAAGGCAAATCATCCGGGTCTAATCGCCTTCAAACTCCGTAAGATAAAATACATTATAGTTTTTATCCTTCAATTTCCTGTATCCGCCTACATCCGGAAGATTGACTATAAAGGCCATTTCAGAGACAACCCCTCCGAGTTTCTCAATAAGCGTGGCGGCGGCCAGCGCCGTGCCGCCTGTTGCGAGGAGGTCGTCGATAAGGAGAACCTTTGTCCCTTTCTCCACGGCGTCTCTGTGTATTTCAACCGTATCCGTCCCGTATTCGAGCTGGTACTCGTGCCGTTCAACCTCTGCAGGGAGTTTGCCGAGTTTTCTGATAGGTACGAAGCCTTTTCCGAGTGTATACGACAGCGCCCCCCCGATGATGAACCCCCGCGCCTCTATGCCCGCGATAATATCAAAATCCACACCGTCTGTTATATATCTCTGTGTGAAGTTGTCTATTACCAGCCTGAAGCCTACGGGGTCCTTGATAAGGGTCGTTATATCCCTGAACATGATCCCCTTTTTGGGATGGTCCGGAATGGTACGGATTCTCGATTTAATAGGCATTGATTGCATCCTCCTTTTTATATGAATTACCGCGCTGTACCGGCAGCCGCATCAACCCTGCACCTGTTCTCTGCGTATCAATGTTACAGTTACATAAAAACATCGCTTATGCAACACAAAGGTTAACTCACACATATATCATCATATTCCCTTATCTTCGGAATAACGTGCATAAAAAGCCTGATCACCTGATCAGCGTTTTTCTTCATGGTCTCCATGATCATCTCCCACGTTACCGGCTCCTCTTCTTCATGCCAGCAGTCATAATCCGTTGACATTGCGATTGCCGCATAATGCATCTGTTTCTCCCTCGCAAGGACAACCTCCGGAACAGTGCTCATATTGATAACATCCGCGTTCCAGCTTCTGAACATATGACTTTCCGCCTTGGTGGAAAACCGCGGCCCCTCAATGGTGATCACCGTTTTGTTTTTATGGAAAGGTATGTTCAGTGTTTCAGCGGATGAAGAAAGCAGGTCTATGAGATTTGAGCAGAACGGCTCCGCCATGGGCGTGTGCACCACAACATCCTCATCAAAAAAGGTGACATCCCTTTTTCTCGTGTGGTCTATAAACTGGCTGGGGAACACGAGATGCCCGGGCGCTATATCCTCGCGCAGGGAACCGACCGCGGTGGATGCAAGGATGTGCGTGCATCCCTGTTCTCTGAGCGCCCATATATTGGCCCGGAAATTCACCTTTGTCGGGTATATGGAATGATCTTTTCCGTGTCTTGCCATGATTGCCACATCAACGCCTTCAATCACACCGCAGGTAAGAACGGATGACGGCGCGCCGTAAGGCGTTTCAACCGCTATCTCTCTTGCGTCTTTCAAAATGTCCGGGTCATCAAGGCCCGACCCTCCGATTATTCCGACTTTTGCCATCAGATTGCCCTCTTTCTTAATGAAGTGATATGTTCCCCGGACAGCATCCGGGGACCCCGGTTTTTACAGTTGCATTAACCTTACAGCGGCATAAAAGCTCCCCCCCCCCGGGTGGAGGAGGGCCTTAAGGTTTTACGGCAGGCGCTCCTGACCGTTTATGCAACATTGACGATAAACCGGTTCATATAATAGTAGATTCCGGGATGAAAAATCAAAAAAACACCCTCCCCTGCATCCGGCGTATTGCGTGAGCCCGGATGACTGCCGACAAAATTGTCCTACAATATTGTCGTTCATATTACATTAAAGTAATCCGGCTCAGAACGATTTCATTTAATATCAAGGAGTTGCAATCTGGCACGGATTTAGCTTGTCTGTTACTGAGTTTGCATTTAAACGGGCCGGGAGGGCCGGGTCCCGGCAGTGGAATTGAA
>WFVK01000030.1 GCA_015491705.1 Nitrospirota bacterium
GTATGTATATACCTTAACGTTGCATAAACCGGCTGGAGAGCCCGCCGTAAAACCTTTATAAAGCGATGGGATATTGGAAATAGGTCTCTGTTGCAGGAAGTAACGGGGAGTGAAATTGCAAAAGACGTTGATATGCGTGCTGAATATTTCCTCAAGGAATCGCAGATAAAGCTTTTCCGCCGGGCTCTCCAGCATGAGCGTGATGGTGTTATGCAACTGTAAGGTATACAGGATTTCAGGGTTCATCTGCGATTATAATCGTCTCCTGAGACATTACAAAACAAAGAAGGGCGTAATTCCCGTGACGGCATCCCGTATTCTTCATAAACTGAATCATGCCCAGAAAACAGCGGTGACCACTGTCAGCGGTCCCCTGCTCATTGTCGCGGGTCCCGGCACGGGCAAAACCCTTACCATTATCCGCAGGATAGCATATCTCATTGACACAGGTGTCTCACCCGAGAATATCCTCGCCGTGACATTCACCAACCGCGCTGCAAATGAGATGCGGGAGAGGGCGGAGGCTGTACTGGACAGCAGGTGCAGCAGGATATTTATCGGCACATTTCACCTCCTCGGGCTCAGAATCCTGAGGGAAAATCTCTCTGATGATTTCACAATTCTCGGCAGGGATGAACAGTTGAGCCTGATCAAGGCATTGCTGGAAAAATCCCGGGGCAGGGCACGCCGGGTTGCCGAAAGAATATCCCGGATCAAGAATTTTGCGGGCAGGGCTGAGGATGAAATAAAGGATATTTATGAAGCGTACCAGTCTGCGCTGAAAAAGCAGTCGGCCCTTGATTTTGATGACCTTATCCTCCGGCCCCTCGGCATGCTCGCTGAAAACGGCCTGCTTGAAAAATACAGGGATAGGTTCAGATATATCATAGTGGATGAGTACCAGGATATAAACCCGGCGCAGTACAAACTGCTGGCCCTGCTGGCCGGCTCAGCCGGCAATATCTGCGCCGTCGGCGACTCGGATCAGGCCATTTATTCATTCAGGGGAGCGGACATGGACAGCTTCCTGAATTTTGAAAAAGATTTCAGGGATGCAAGAAAGGTATTCCTTTCAGACAGCTACCGCTCAACAGGCACGATACTCGGCGCATCCGGCTCACTGATAAAAAACAATAACAGAAGGATAGACAGGAAAATCAGTACGGTCAGGGAGAGAGGTGTGCCGGTCAGGATCATATCAGTGCCTGATGAACGGATGGAAGGAGAGACCATCATAAGGGAGATAGAGCAGCGAATCGGGGGAACAAGCCATTATCAGATGAGGCATGCGGCACGGGGCGGGGAGTTTGCGGAGGCGTCTTATTCATTTGCCGATTTCGCCGTAATCTTCAGGACAAACGCCCAGGCAGGGGCAATAGAAGATGCCTTTATTAAATCGGGCATTCCCTGCCAGGTAATAGGCCGCTCCGCGCCCCCGGCCGGGGCTGCTGAAATGACGGGTGATGAGGCCGCGCTTATGACCCCTGCCGATTTCTTTGATCCAAGGGCGGATGCCGTGACCCTTATGACGCTCCATATGGCGAAGGGACTGGAATTCAGGGTCGTATTTATTACAGGGGTTGAGGAAGGGCTGATTCCGTATACCCTGAATCAGGATATGGACAGTATTGATATGGAAGAGGAGAGGCGGCTATTTTATGTCGGCATGACGAGGGCAGGGGATGAGCTTTTTCTCATACATGCAAGAAAGAGATTCCTGTACGGGCAGAGGCTTACTCCCGCGCCGTCACCCTTTATCGGTGAGATTCCCGGCGAATTCATTCACAGGACGGTTGTCTCCGGCAGGGACAAAAGGCGTAAACAGAATAAGCAGATGGGGCTGTTTTGAGCTTTTTGGCCTTTCTGACCATTAATGTTGCATAAACGGGCGGGAGGGCCTGCCGTAAAATCTTGTTTAAGGTTCAGGGGCTGCCCGGTTCAGGGTTAACCTTAACGTTGCATAAACCGGCTGGAGAGCCCGGCGTAAAACCTTTATAAAGCGATGGGATATTGGAA
>WFVK01000031.1 GCA_015491705.1 Nitrospirota bacterium
GCTTACAACACACCTTGAGAAAAAAGATGCTGATGAATGTATAGACGGCATCAAATGCGTTCACCTTGGTATTCAACTTGGTGAATTCATCAAGAACTTTGAAGAAATAAAATAAATCAGGCCGGCCGGTCGGATACAAAGGGATATATTATCCTTAGTGTTGCATGAACTGGCAGCGGAGCCTGCCGGAAAACCCTGTGGGAGGTTCAGGGGTTATAAGGCGAGGGGGTACTGAAAATAAGTCTTTACCTTAACGTTGCATAAACCGGCCTGAGAGCCCGCCGTAAAACCTTTATAAAGCGATGGGATATTGGAAATAGGTCTCTGTTGCAGGAAGTAACGGGGAGTGAAATTGCAAAAGAGGTTGATATGCGTGCTGAATATTTCCTCAGGGAATCGCAGATAAAGCTTTTCCGGCAGGCTCTCAGGCCTGTGGGCGATGGTTTAATGCAACTGTAAGAGTTAACCGGAAAAGGAGATTTTGTGGAAAACAGTCAACCGGCATTGGGAGGCACATGGATCATTACCATTATCATGGTCGTTATTGTCTCATGGGTCATTTTCAGATATCTGGCGCCGCGAAACTTCAAGGAGTGGCGCAATGCCGGGTTAATCCAGGCATTTATCATTGCGCTTTATGCGGAGATGTACGGTTTCCCCCTGACCATCTACCTCCTGACGACTTTTTTGGGATATGACATACCATGGCTTCATGTCAAAGGCCATCTGTGGGCGTCTCTCTTCGGATGGGGCACCGGCATGGCCATGGTGGAGATGCTGGTGGGTTATACATTTATTCTCATAGGCCTTTCCTTCATTATCAGGGGCTGGAAGCAGATATACGATGTCAGGAAAGAGGACAGGCTTGTCACATACGGCATATACCGATATATGCGGCATCCACAGTATACGGGCATTTATCTGGCGATTTTCGGCCAGTTGATACACTGGCCCACCATCCCGACCCTGGCACTGTTCCCGGTGATTGTTATTGCCTATTATACACTTGCACGAAAAGAGGAGAAGGCGATGATCCTGAAATTCGGGGATAGATACAGGGCTTATGCAAAAAAGGTCCCGATGTTTTTCCCGCGATGGGAGAAAAGCGTTGATGCCGTATTCAGAAAGGATGAAGAAGGGGGAGAGGAGAAAATATAATGAATGACAGATCCATAGCTTATTTTTCAATGGAGATCGCGCTTGAAGAGGGCATGCCCACGTACAGCGGCGGTCTCGGCGTACTGGCAGGCGACACCATACGGTCTGCCGCTGATCTCCAGGTCCCGATGGTTGCTGTTACACTCATCCACAGGAAGGGATATTTCTTTCAGCATCTCGATTCCGGCGGCTGGCAGACGGAAGAGCCTGTGGAATGGAATGTGGAGGATGTGCTGGAGGAGATGCCTGCGAGGACATCAGTGATGATAGAGGACCGGACCGTTCATATACGCGCATGGAGGCATGAAATCACGGGTGCAGGCGGCTTCAGTGTCCCGGTGTACCTGCTGGATACAGATCTTCCGGAAAATTCCGAATGGGACAGGGAACTGACCCACTTCCTTTACGGCGGGGACCGGCATTACAGGTTCTGCCAGGAGGTGATCCTCGGTATCGGCGGTGTCAGGATGCTCCGCGCCCTCGGCTGCAGGGACATCCGCCGGTTTCACATGAACGAGGGCCATGCCGCCTTCCTGACGCTGGAACTGCTGGAAGAAGAGGCCCGGAAAGCAGGCAGAGAGTCCATCAGCAGTGATGATATAGAGTCTGTCAGGAAGAAGTGCGTATTTACCACCCATACGCCCGTGCCCGCGGGGCATGATCAGTTCCCCATGGATTTGTTCGAGCGTGTTTTCGTTCACCGGAAGGTTTTTCTGGGTATGGAAGAAGTATTCTGCATAGACCTGGCAAACCACATTATTAAAAAGCATATGGACCTGTCCGAGATGAGGCCCGTGTTCATGGGCGGGAGCAATATCAACATGACCTATCTTGCCCTGAATCTGAGCCACTATGTCAACGGTGTGGCCAAGAAACACGGTGAGGTTTCGAGCCTGATGTTTTCCGCTTATAAAATTGATGCCATTACCAACGGCGTGCATGCAGCCAACTGGGTATCCGGACCCTTCAGGGAGCTTTATGATCGTCATATTCCGGGCTGGAGGCAGGACAATTTTACACTGCGCTATGCGTTGAGCATACCGGGTGAGGAAGTATGGCAGGCGCACATGCAGGCAAAGGAGGATATGCTCCGGTACGTGAACCGGGAGACAGGGGCGGGAATGGAGCCGGATGTGCTGACCGTCTGCTTTGCGCGGCGCGCCGCCTCTTACAAGAGGCTGGATCTCCTCTTCAATGACATCGAGAGACTGAGAAACATTTCATCCGGGACAGGCCCTTTCCAGGTAATTTATGCCGGGAAGGCCCACCCGCAGGATATGGGGGGTAAGGAAACCATCAAACGAATATTCCAGGCTGCGGAATCACTGAAAGGAGACGTCCGTATTACATATCTTGCGAATTACGACCTGAAACTTGCGAAGATGCTCACGGCAGGCTCTGACATCTGGCTGAACACCCCGCAGCCGCCCATGGAGGCATCGGGCACCAGCGGGATGAAGGCCGCGCTCAACGGTGTCCCGAGCCTGAGTGTTCTTGACGGCTGGTGGATTGAGGGCTGCATCGAGGGCATTACAGGGTGGTCCATCGGAGAAGATGCGCGGGTAAAGACACCGGGGTCCGACTGGTCAAGGGATGCCGGCTTTCTCTATGACAAGTTGGAGAAGGTCATCATACCCATGTTTTATCATGACAGAAACCGGTTCATCAACATAATGAGACATGCTATTGCACTCAACGGCTCGTTCTTCAACACCCAGAGGATGATGCAGCAGTATGTCCTGAACGCTTATTTCCGGTAAAAAACCTTAAGGGATTTTGAGGAGGTGTTATGGGATTTTCCATAGGTGAAATCGTCGAGATGGCCCTGCAGACGGAAAGGCTCGGATATGAATTTTATACCGCCATGTCGAAGAGATTCGAAAAAGACGAAAAACTCAGAGGGCTTTTTGAGATGCTTGCCTTCAAAGAGCAGGCACACGAAAAAATATTTTCGGATCTCGGGAAGAAAGTAAAAGATGAAATACCGAACGACTGGGAAGAGGTCTCAAGATATCTGAGGGCCATTGTCGAATCGGAGTTTTTCCTTGGCAGGGAGAAAGCCCTTCCGTCCCTTGAACACGTAAAATCAACGGAGGGAGCAGTTAACTTTGCCATTTCTTTTGAGAAAGAAACACTGCTTTATTTCTACAATCTCCGCGATGTTGTAACCGGAAAAGAGATTATCGACGAGATTATAAAGGAAGAAAAGGAGCATGTTACCTGGCTGAGGGAATACAAGGAATCAATAACGGGGCAGCCGCACACATAGAGGCAGCACTGAACGAAACGGAAATTTCCATAAAATCGACTGAAGCTCGCTGTCTCTTAACGTTTTCTCGGCCTTATACCTTTGCAAGGCGGTCTGCTGTCCAGCCCTTGATGATGGACTGTCGAGGCACACCCAAACGTTTCGCCTCTCTATCCAATAAATGAATTATGCATAAGGTAAAGTGACGGCATAATTTGTTATAATTAAAAAACTGGTTTTATCAGCGGCGGCGGAAACTGACCGCGGGTGATGTTTTGATGTAACTGTTAAGGTAGCGGAACCCGGGATGGGAAAGAGACGATCAGAGAGAATTGTTGACAGTCTGAATGCAGAGCTGATCATGGACGGGGTGAATTATTCGGGGATTATAATGAATTTTTCCGAAAACGGCCTGTACCTGGTATCAGCTACTGTATACAACGGGATAGATATTCCGCCTAATTCAATAGTCGGATTAAGATCCACCCTCCCTTCAGGTGAAGTGCTCATGATGGACTGTGAGGTGAAATGGCTTCAGACCAAACCTTCCCCTTTTGGTGTCGCCTTCAGTATGGGGATGGAAATTAAGTCTCCTCCCCGGAAATACAGGGAATTCCTCAAAACCCTGCGTCAGTAAGCGCAGGGGATATTACTTCACGGGTTTCATATCCGCTGCAAGCCTGGCTGCTTCTCTTTCCTTTTCGGCAATGGCTTCCTCTATTTCATCAATTTTCCGGAAATCGTACTTGAGCTTCTCCCTGATGTTTCTCAGCTTGTTTGATTTGTATAAATTTCTTAACTGTTCACCCATGAGCAATAAAAATTTTTCACGCTCTTTCTGCAGGTTATGCAGTTCGATCTTTAATCTGGTAAGTTCCGTTGCTTCGCCTGCGAACTGATGTATCTTGCCGGCGGCTTCTCTGAATGCGTGTGCGCCCTTGTCCGCGGCTTCGCTTAATTTCTCTTTCAGCTTCCTGAGTTGATCCCGCGTTGTCTCGTCGTACAGGCCTTTCTCAGCGGACTTGGCAAGCTTGTCTCCCAGTTCCTTGATGCGGTCCATTGTCTTGTCCAGATCCAGAACAGAAGTTTTTTTAGCGGAATTCCTCCCGCATTTTGAGCCTGCAGAGCGTTTCCCGGCTGTCTTTGTTTTCGATGATGCCTTTTTTGTCTTCGAACCGGTGGAAGAGGATTGTTTCTTTGCCATGTCAGCCTCCCAGGTTAAAAAGTTATGAATTGAATAATATGAAGTATAGCAGAACAGCGGGAAAAATCAATAGCGCTTAAAACCAGCGCGTTATAAACGCTTTCCGCCGGACTGCCGTGTCAGGTTATGCAACATAAAATGCTGCTGTAAGGTTTAATGCGGTTGCAGGGATAATTCTGAACAACCTGTGATATACTACAGATAACGAGTTCATGTTGCGGAAAGTCATTATGTGATCAGCTCGCTGTCATTTCGAACGAAGTGAGAAATCTTAACCCGTCGCAATATAAAGATTTCTCCCGCTGGTCGAAATGACGCAAGCTCAAGATTAGTTTCAAAGATCAGCTTCCGCAACAGATAGTTACATGCAGAGACAAAGGAGATTTTATGGATTTCAATAAGATTCTTCAGGATGCTCTGAACTACGCCCAGGACAACCTGGCAGCCTCCATATCCGCAGCGGTTATTCTTCTTTTTCTGCTCTTCAAAAGACCGAAGATATTCCTTTTACTGGTTCTGATTGCCCTTGCCGCTGTCGGAATCACGCAGCTCTTTCATCAGCTTGACATTATAGTACCGAAACGTTAGTCACCCCCTCCCGCATAAGCAGGGCGGGAGAGCAGGCGGCAGGCCCGGGGTATAATGCGCCTGCAAGGCTTGATGTCAAATAATTGACAAATTTTCCGGCCTGCCGGGAATATTTTTCCCGGCGGCAAGGCATAAAACAGTCCTCCCGTATCAA
>WFVK01000032.1 GCA_015491705.1 Nitrospirota bacterium
ATTAAGACCTTCTTCTTGCTATTTTTTACTGTTTTTTACATAAGCTGTTGTTTTTTTGCAGTAACGGTTAAATACCTCATATCCATCTGGACAATTGACGGGTCATTTATCGTTGAGTTGAGAGGGGGAACTCTATCCCCAAACTATGTGAAAAGGAGACTTGTATGAGACTTGTATTGTTAGGAGCGCCAGGAGCCGGAAAAGGGACGCAGGCGAAAAAGCTTATCGAGAAGTACGGCATTCCGCAGATTTCCACCGGCGATATCCTCAGAAAGGCCGTGGCAGACGGCACCCCCCTTGGAAAAGAAGCAAAATCCTACATGGACAAAGGCGAGCTTGTTCCGGACTCCGTTGTTATCGGGCTTGTGAAGGAAAGGCTTGCGCAGGATGACTGCAAAAAAGGGTATATACTGGACGGATTTCCGAGAAATACAGCACAGGCCGAGACCCTTGACCAGGTGCTTGCGCAAATGAATGCGCCCCTTGATGTCGCCCTTGTAGTGGATGTTGACAAGGACGACCTCATGAAGAGACTCACGGGGAGGCGCACATGCAGGGGCTGCCAGCAGATGTACAATATACATTTCAGCCCCCCCAAAAAAGAAGGCGTATGCGACAAGTGCGGCGGAGAGCTCTATCAGAGGGATGACGACAAGGAGGAGACCATAAAGAACAGGCTGGATGTATATGAAAAGTCAACAGCGCCGCTTATCGATTATTACGCGAAGAAAAACATTCTCAAGACCGTAAAAGGCGTGGGAAGCATCGATGATATATTCAACAACATCTGTGCAATACTTGATTCTCAACAGTCATAACGCACAACATGCGTTAAATTAAGGAGGAAAAAATGGCATTGGTTAACCCCCATGGGAAAGAAAAAAAGCTTAAGCCCCTTCTGCTCACGGGTGAGGAGCTCGCTGAAGCAAAGGAAAAGGCGAAAACACTTACCGAAGTCAGGATGTCGTCAAGGGAGACAGGCGACCTCATAATGCTCGGCATAGGGGGGTTCACTCCCCTTGAAGGTTTTATGGGGTACGACGACTGGAAAGGCGTGTGCGACGAATTCAAGATGGCGGACGGAACATTCTGGCCAATACCCATAACCCTTTCAACGACAAAGGGCAATGCGGACAGCATCAAGGACGGCGAGGAAGTGGCCCTTGTCGATGAGGAGAGCGGTGAGACAATGGGTATTATGACCGTCAGGGAAAAATACACGATTGACAAGGAGCACGAGTGCAAGCAGGTCTTCAAGACAACCGATACCGAGCATCCGGGGGTACTGAAGGTCATGGAGCAGGAAGAGGTCAACCTTGCAGGCCCGGTAAAGGTGCTGAGCGAGGGGCCGTTCCCCACTGAGTATAAAGGCATATACATGACGCCGGCTGAATCGCGCAAGCGTTTTGAGGAAAAAGGCTGGTCGACCGTTGCCGCCTTCCAGACGCGCAATCCCATGCACCGCTCCCACGAATTTCTCGCAAAAATAGCCGCTGAAGTCTGTGACGGCGTCTTTATTCACATGCTTCTCGGAAAATTAAAACCGGGCGATATCCCTGCGGATGTCAGGCAGAGAGCCATTGACGCCCTTATCGAAAACTATTTTGTCAAGGATTCCATCATGGTCGGCGGTTATCCGCTTGACATGAGATATGCAGGCCCGAGGGAGGCGCTTCTGCATGCGCTCTTCAGGCAGAATTACGGCTGCAGCCACCTGATTGTGGGCCGTGACCATGCGGGTGTGGGAGATTATTACGGCCCGTTCGATGCACACAAGATATTTGATGAGATACCCAAGGGCTCGCTGGAGACTCAACCGCTGAAGATTGACTGGACATTCTGGTGTCACAAGTGCGACGGAATGGCATCCATGAAGACCTGCCCGCACGGAAAGGAAGACAGGCTTATCCTGAGCGGGACAAAACTCAGAAAAATGCTTTCAGAAGGCGAAGAGGTATCGGATAAGTTCAGCAGGCCCGAGGTGCTGAAGATACTCAGGGAATACTACGAGGGTCTGACGGAAAAAGTGGAAATCAAGATGCACAAATATGCTGAAGGTAATTAAAGCAATTAACGAGCAATCCCGTCTCTGCGAGACTGTATTCCATAAGCGGGAAGGGGGTGTAAAGCAAGCAGGTTTGCCCGTTTCATCATAAAGCAAAAACAGAATTTTCAGGAAATACGGCTTAAGTTTAAGCCTTAAAAACCCCAAAGACATATTTTGGAAAGGAGGATGTAAAATGCCAAGTTTTGTAATCGCTGAAAAGTGTGACGGTTGTAAGGCACAGGACAAGACTGCATGCCAGTATATCTGCCCCAACGACCTTATGACCCTCGACAGGGATCTCATGAAGGCTTACAATCAGGAGCCTGAACAGTGCTGGGAGTGCTACAACTGCGTCAAGATATGCCCGCAGCAGGCGATTGAGGTCAGGGGATACCAGGACTTCTGTCCACTGGGAGCCAGTGTTATCCCTCTCAGGGGAACCGACTCGATTATGTGGACGATCAAGTTCAGGAACGGTGTGCTGAAGAGGTTTAAATTCCCCATCAGGACTACCCCTGAAGCTTCTATCGATCCATATGCCGGCAAACCGGAAGCGGATCTGTCCAAGATAAAAGAACCTGGATTCTTTAACTACGAAGCCAGGAAAGAATAAAAAAGGAGGGATGACGATGGAAAAAGAAACATGTACTTTTTCATACTGTGCAAAGCCGGAAGTCGTTGAGGTCGACACTGATCTGCTTCTCATCGGCGGCGGCATGGCATGCTGCGGAGCGGCTTATGAAGCGGTCAGATGGGCGGCTCCAAAGGGCCTGAAGGTCACAATGGTTGATAAAGCCGCAACAGACAGAAGCGGCGCGGTTGCCATGGGCCTGTCGGCTATCAACACGTACATCGGTGAAAATAAAGTTGAAGATTACGTGAGGTACGTAAGGGGCGACCTTATGGGCATCACCAGGGACGACCTTGTATTCGACCTCGGCAGGCACGTTGACAACAGCGTGCATATGTTTGAAGAGTGGGGCCTGCCGATCTGGAAAAAAGGCGATGACGGCTTCTCTCTCGACGGATTCCAGGCAAAGGACGCCGGCAAGGCAAAGCTGGTAGACGGCGGCACCCCGGTAAGGTCCGGTAAATGGCAGATAATGATCAACGGCGAGTCCTACAAGGCAATCGTGGCAGAGGCCGCAAAAAAGGCACTCGAGGAAAACAGGAAGGCCACCGGCGTTGACCAGAACCACTTTGAAAGGGTTTTCATCGTAAGGCTCTTTAAAGACGCCAATGATCCCAAGAGGGTGGCTGCAGCAGTCGGTTTCAGCGTCAGAGAGCACAAGATGTACATATTTAAGGCCAAGGCGATGGTCCTGGCGGCCGGCGGTGCAGTTAATGTCTTCAGGCCGAGATCAACCAAGGAAGGTCAGGGAAGGGCCTGGTATCCTGTATGGAACTCCGGCTCCGGTTATGCGCTCGGCATGCAGGCAGGCGCAGAGCTGACACTCATGGAGAACCGTTTCGTCCCTGCAAGGTTCAAGGACGGATACGGGCCTGTCGGCGCATGGTTCCTGTTCTTCAAGGCAAAGGCAACCAACAGCCTTGGCGAGGACTACTGTGCAAATGCAGAATATGTTGCCGATGCAAAGAAGAAATACGGCGCATACGTAGACAAGATGGGCACGGCCATCAGAAACCACCTGATGATGCAGGACATGAAGGCAGGCAAAGGGCCCATCATCATGAGAACACACGAGGCCATGGAGGCCATCAACAAGTCATTCATTGAGAAGCTCGGTGAAAAAGAGGGCAAGAAGAAGGTCAAACACCTTGAGGCCGAGGCATGGGAGGATTTCCTCGATATGTGCATCGGACAGGCGGGCCTCTGGGCAGCCAGGGACGTGGAACCCGACAAGGTGCCCTCAGAGATTATGCCCACCGAGCCTTATATCCTCGGTTCGCATGCAGGCTGTGCAGGATTCTGGTGCAGCGGCCCCGGCGACATCCCGGGCACACCCGAGGACTGGCATTGGGGTTACAACAGGATGTCCACCGTTCCCGGGCTCTTCATGGCCGGTGACATCTGCGGCGCATCAGGGCACAAGTTCTCCTCAGGTTCCCATGCGGAGGGAAGGATTGCCGCAAAGGCTGCGATAGCCTTTATACTGGACAATCCCGACTATGTGCCGACACCGAGGAAGAGCGCCGACGAGATGGCAGCCGAGCTGTATCTGCCGTATGAGGTTTACGAGAAGCACAAAACCTACTCAACCGATCCCGAAGTCAACCCGAATTACATAAAGCCGAGTCTGCTTCAGGCGAGACTGCAGAAGATCGCGGATGAGTACTTCGGCGGAATCTCCACATGGTATATGACATCAAAGACCATGCTGGAGGAGGGGCTGCAGCAGCTCACAATGCTCAAAGAGGATTCCGCAAAGATGGGAGCAAGCAACCTCCACGAGCTGATGAGGTGCTGGGAGAACTATCACAGGATTCTCTCTCTCGAGGCACATGCCCGCCATATCCTCTTCAGGGAAGAGACCAGGTATCCGGGCTACTACTACAGAGGTGACCACGACTATATAGATGATGAAAACTGGAAGGTATTCACATGCTCCACGTACAACATGGAAACCGGCGAATTCACAATGAGCAAGAGAGAGCACAAAAACGTAATCCCTGATTAATCCGGGGAGACGGCATAAATTCTCCGGGCGCTGCAGTTGCGCCCGGAGAGTTATTTAAGTTATTAAGGGCAGCAGATAAATCCTTTTAATTCCAATATAAAACACTGTCAAAGGCTGGCGTGATTGTAGTAGACTATATGGCCACACTCGCTTTGATAACTTAAGTAACTCTGTCATAAATGGAGGCATAGCATGTCAGAACAAGAAACAAACATTTTGGTTGTAGGCGGCGGTATAAGCGGATTGACTACTGCTGTGGAGGCGGCTGAGGCCGGCTACAATGTCGTGCTGATAGAAAAAGAGCCTTTTTTGGGAGGCAGGGTCGCCAGGATGAACAAATACTTCCCCAAACTCTGCCCCCCTGCATGCGGTCTGGAGATAAACTACAGGCGTATAAAGTTCAGTGACCGTATAACCTTCCACACCCTTGCGCAAGTGGAAAATATCACCGGGCAGCCCGGCGACTACGAGGTGACGGTCACGGTAGGAGCACGTTACGTGAATGACAAGTGCACCGGATGCAACGCATGCGCGGAGGTCTGTCCCGTGGAGACCCCCAATGATTTCAACGGCGGGCTTGACAAGAGAAAGGCCGCCTATATTTACCACCAGCAGGTATTCCCCTTCCAGTATGTAATAGACGGCTCCGTATGCAAAAAAGAGGCATGCGCTAAATGCAAGGAGGCGTGCAAATACGATGCAATCGATTTCACCATGAAACCGGAGAGCTTTGTCGTCAAGACCGGCGCCATTGTTCTGGCGACAGGCTGGAAGCCCTATGATGCCTCGAAAATGGACAATCTGGGATTCGGCACGAGCAGGAACATAATCTCCAATGTGATGATGGAGCGGCTCGCCTCGCAGAACGGCCCGACCGGCGGCAGGATAGTAAGGCCCTCCGACGGAAAAGAGGCCAAAAGAGTCGCCTTTGTTCAGTGCGCGGGTTCAAGGGATGAAAATCACCTTGCCTTCTGCTCAGCGGTATGCTGCCTTGCTTCACTGAAGCAGGCCACGTATGTCAGGGAGCAGTATCCTGATTCAAAGGCAACCATGTTCTACATAGATATCCGCACACCCGGAACCTCGTATGAGAGATTCCTGAACAAGGTCAGGGAGGATGAGAACATCTCCCTGATAAAGGGCAAGGTGGCAAAGGTCTATGAAGACTCCGCAACAGGCGACGTCATAGTCGAGGCGGAAGACATCCTTGCCGGGAAGAAAATAAAAGTTTCTGTGGATCTCTGTGTTCTGGCGACAGGCATGCAGCCGACGGTTTCCGAGATGAAGCTTCCCCCGGGAGTAAAGATAAACGAAAACGGGTTTGTGGTTACGGACGGCAACCAGAAAGGCATATACGCAGTCGGCTGTGCCAAAGACCCCGTAGATGTTTCGAAATCCGTCCAGGGAGCTACAGGGGCTGCTCTTAAAGCTATTCAGACAGTGGGGAGGAAAGCCTAATGGAAAAGAAGATCGGAGTTTATATTTGCAAAGGCTGCGACATTGCAAATGCAGTTGAAATAGAAAAACTGGAAGAAGTCGCTGTAAAGGAACATCAGATACCCGTATGCAAATCGCATGACGCACTGTGCAGTCCCGAGGGGCTTGATCTGATCAAAAACGACATAAGCGCAGAGGGTGTAAACACGATAGTCATCGCCGCCTGCTCGCCGAGGGTGAAGTACAGGGAGTTCAGCTTCCCCGGGAATGTTGTTGAACGGTCGAATATAAGGGAGTTTGTCGCATGGACCCAGGAACCCAAGACCGAAGACACACAGGCGCTGGCCGAGGACTATATGAGGATAGGAATTACAAAGGCGAAAAACTGCGAACTCCCGGAGCCGTTTCTGCTCGAAGAAATGGACAAATCCGTACTGGTCATCGGCGGCGGAATCTCGGGGATGACCTCCGCGCTCGGCGCTGCTGATGCGGGCTACAACGTCATCCTGGTGGAAAAACAGGAGGAACTGGGCGGCTGGGCCAAAAAGATGCACAGGCAGTTGCCCCAGAGCTACCCATTTGAGTCACCGGAGAAACCGACGGTCAACGATACCATTGACAAGGTGAAGGGCCATTCCAACATAAAGGTCTTCACTTCCTCGGAGATAGAAAAGATAGCCGGTGTGCCGGGCATGTATGACGTATCCATAAAGACCGCTGGCGGCACAGAGCAGGTCAAGGCAGGCTCTGTCATACTGGCTGCCGGCTGGAAGCCGTATGACGCTTCCAGGCTGGAGCATCTCGGCTACGGCAAGTGCGAGAACGTTATAACGAATATACAGATGGAGGAGATAGCCGCTGAAGGCGGTATTACAAGACCTTCCGACGGCAGGAAGGCGAAGAGGGTGGCATTTATCCAGTGCGCGGGTTCAAGGGATGCCAACCACCTTCCTTACTGTTCCTCTGTCTGCTGTCTCACCTCGTTAAAGCAGGCATCCTACGTAAGGGAAAGCGACCCCGATGCAATCGCCTATATCCTGTACAAGGACATGAGAACCCCGGGCCAGTATGAGCTGTTTTATAAAAAGATGCAGGATGACCCAGGGATCATGCTTACAAAGGGTGAAGTCGTTGATGTCACCGAGGGCGCCAACGGCAACCTGGAGATCACGCTGAAGGATACTTTCCTCGGAGAAAGCATAAAGCTCGAGGCGGATCTCGTCGTACTTGCGACGGGCATGGTGCCCAACACAACCATAGAGTCCGACGTTCTTGCAGAGTGGAAAAAGAAATTCGACGAGCAGCTCGCGGCATCAGGAGGCAAGCCGGATCCGAACGCCCCGCTTGAGCCGCACAAGGTGCCGAATATCCTTCACCTTGAATACAGGCAGGGCCCCGAGCTTCCCCAGCTTACAGAGGCATACGGGTATCCGGACTCAAACTACATATGCTTTCAGTATGAAACGCGCAGGACCGGCATTTATGCGGCGGGCAGCATAAGGCAGCCCATGCACATGCTCGGCAGCATAGAGGATGCAATGGGCGCAAGCCTGAAGGCCATACAGTGTATCGAGGCCACGGCGAACGGCTATGCAGTGCATCCGAGGGCATGGGATCAGACCTATCCCGAGGTCAATCTCCAGAAGTGCACCTCATGCAAGAGATGTACGGAGGAGTGTCCCTTCGGTGCAATTGAAGAAGATGAGAAAGGTACGCCGTTTCACAAGATGACGCGCTGCCGCAGGTGCGGTACATGTCTCGGCTCCTGCCCTGAAAGGGTCATCAACTTCAAGGATTTCAGCATCAACATGATATCCTCGATGTTCAAGTCACTGGATGTCCCGGAAGAGGGGCTGAGGCTTATCGGGCTTGCATGCGAAAACGACGCATATCCGGCGCTGGATTCGCTTGCGCTCAACCGTTCCAGGATGAACCCTGCATACAGGTTCGTTCCCGTCAGATGCCTCGGCAACCTCAACCTCGCTTGGATCGCCGATGCCCTGTCCAGGGGAATCGACGGGATGATCCTGCTGGGATGCAAGTTCGGCGAAAACTACCAGTGCCATTTTGTAAGAGGCAGTGAACTCGCCAATGAGAGACTGGGCAAGCTCCAGGAGACACTCGGAAGGCTCATGCTCGAACCCGAAAGGGTGAAACTGGTTCAGCTTTCCATACAGGAATACGACATGCTGCCCGGGATACTGGATGAATTTGCGGACGAGCTGGCCGAGATGGACCCGAATCCGTTTAAAGAGTTTTAACTGTTGAAGATAAAGTGTAAGAGCTGGTGTAAGTGAGAAAACCGGTACTGACAAACTGACACTCAAAAAATCTGTGGTCGAAATGACTTATGGAGGAATAAATGGTCGATGCAACATTAGTAAAACCTGATCTGGATTTTGTAAAGGGAGTTATTGCCGCAGGGGGCGAATCCCTGAAGAAGTGTTACCAGTGTGCTACCTGCACAGTGGTCTGTAATGTCACCCCTGAGGAAAATCCTTTTCCCAGAAAGGAGATGGTCTGGGCGCAGTGGGGGTTGAAGGAAAAATTCCAGGGCAACCCGGATGTGTGGCTGTGCCACCAGTGCAATGACTGCACGGCGTATTGCCCGAGGGGTGCAAAGCCCGGAGAGGTGCTGGGGGCAATAAGAAAACAGAGCATCAGGCAGTATTCCGCGCCGGGCTCCCTGGTAGACATAGTAAATGACAAAAAGTTCATGGCCCTCCTGTTTATAGCGCCAGCCATTCTCCTGGCGGCGGTTATCGCCGCCTTCGGCAATTTCGGAATTCCCGAGGG
>WFVK01000033.1 GCA_015491705.1 Nitrospirota bacterium
CCCTGCAATTGATATTTTAACGCCGCTGTAAGGATAATAAATAATGAATCCTGCAAATTCGTCTTACTGGAAGATATTCCGCCTGATATTCACGATGTTTTCGCTTTACCTCCTCGGGGATGCGTTTTTCCGCTGGGACGCCTTCAGGTACTATGCTCCGTTTTCGGAATTCCTGCCTGCTGTAGCACTGGCGACAGTGCTCTGGAGTTCGGTATCCGCATTTGTCTCGCTGCTGGCGTGGATACCTCTTAAAGTAACAGAACGTGTTCTTCCATACAGGGCCCGGGCCGGGCTGCCGGGGCGGTGGATGCTGTTTATATGCCTGTTTCTGCTCCTGTCAATAAGCCTCTGGCTCGGCAAGAGAATCTTCTGGGAACACGGGCAGACGACGATCCAGGTGAAACTCGCGGCGCTTTCAGGCATAACGGCCGCAGCCGTATTTCTGGCATGGCTGTTCCGCCGCAAGGCCGTGCAGTGGATGGACGCCGTACAGGACAGGATCACCCCGCTGGTCTGGTTATTCGGTGTCTGCTTTATACTCTCCGTGCCCCTTGTGGCCTATTGCACATGGGGAAAGGGAACGCCCGGGACGGCGGTGAAGGAAATCATCCAGCCTGCAGCGGGTAAAGACCGCCCGAATATCATACTGGTCACCTTTGACGCCCTTGCAGCCGAAGACATGTCCGTATATGGATATGAAAGGCCTACAACGCCCTTTATAACCCGATGGGCAAAGACCGCCGCCTTATTTACAAAGGCCGAGGCCGCGAGCAACTGGACCCCGCCCACCACATCAACCCTCATGACCGGCAAGAGGGTGTGGACCCACCGGACATACCATGAAAAAGGGACAAAGCCCTTCAGGAGCAGTACCGAAAGCCTGCCCCTCCTCCTGAAAAAAAACGGGTACTATAACATGGCGTTTATTGTAAACCATCTTGCATCGGTTCAGACACTGGGCATTGCGGACAGCTTTGACGCGGCCCCGCCCGCGACGGACTTCAGCGCCCCTGTATCACTGATAGAGATCGCCGATGCGTTCCTGTACAGGCTGTTCGGCGAGAAGATCAGGCTGTATGACTGGGTGATAAAACAGGATTTCATCCTGAGCAGGATGCTGAGCGCACTGTCCGCTGATTACTCCGAGACCGTGACGCCCCCTTCAAAGGCATTCAGCAGGTTCCTGGAGATCATGGATGACAACCCGCCCCCGCAGCCCTTTTTTGCATGGATTCATCTTTTTCCACCCCACTTTCCGTATCTGCCCCCTGAACCGTTCATGGGCATGTTCGATTCTTCTCCGCGATTCAGGACGCGCAAGAGCCAGGAGAGGCAAATGTGGATCAGCGACAGCCTTTACAATGAGGAAGCGGTCGGGATTTTAAAGGCGCGTTACGACGAGTTCATAAGATACTGCGACAGCCAGTTTGAAGCCTTCATCAGGGAACTGCAAAAGAGGGGTCTGCTGAAAGACAGCGTGATTATTCTGTCTTCAGACCACGGGGAAAGCTTTCAACGCAGATATCTCCGGCACGGCGGCGAACATCTTTACGAGCAGGTGACCCGTATTCCGCTGATTATCAAAGAGCCGGGCAGGCGCAGGGGCACGGTCATCAATGACCTTGCAGGTCAGGCGGATATTCCCGCTACGATTCTCGCCCTCGCGGACATACCGGTGCCTTCATGGATGGAAGGCCGTTCTCTCGTGCCCCTCATGAATGGTGAAGAGACAGGGCCGCAGCCTGAATTTTCCATGAATCTGCAGACCAATCCGAGTCGCGGCCGGCCGATCACAAAAGGTGTTGTGGCCGTCTGGGATGGTGACTACAAGCTCATACACAATCTGAAGGAAAACTCCTCTCTCCTGTTCAATCTGAAGAGAGACCCCGGCGAACTTGAAGACCTCCTTGACCGGGAGCCTGAAGTGGCACGCCGGCTTCTCTTTCTGATTCGTGACGGCCTCAGGAAGGCCAATGACAGAATCATGACCGAAGACTGAGAAAAATCACGGAGGTAACACAGCGATATTGAACGATAAATACAGGCCTTACCGTATATGTATTTCATTGATAGCAGCGCTCCTCCTTGCGGCTGCGACATTGCTTTTTGCCGCCTCGTACCTGCCTTTTCAATGGGTGAAAATCCAGATAGACTCTTATGCCATGGGCGGAACAGCGGACAAATTCACTATTGAAGTGTTTGAAAAAGTGATTCTCAGGCTGAGAATCACCGCTGCTGTAACATTCCTGGCGGCAGGCCTGCTCTGTTCGGCCAGGCGGAAGTCGGTGCAGTATATCCAGGATGCCCTGACATCCCTGGTTTCCTTTTTCAGGTCTCTTGCACACGATGTCAGAAAGGCGGCAGAAAAAGAAGACGGCATGCATATCTGTGCGTTTCTTATAATACTCGCAGGGGCGATTGCGCTGAGAGTGGCTGCGCTCTCCCGTCC
>WFVK01000034.1 GCA_015491705.1 Nitrospirota bacterium
ATAATCATCCTCAATGTTGCATGAACCTTAACGTTGCATAAACCGGCTGGAGAGCCCGTCGTAAAACCTTTATAAAGCGATGGGATATTGGAAATACGTCTCTGTTGCAGGAAGTAACGGGGAGTGAAATTGCAAAAGAGGTTGATATGCGTGCTGAATATTTCCTCAGGGAATCGCAGATAAAGCTTTTCCGCCGGGCTCTCCCGCATGCGGGTGATGGTTTTATGCCACTGTAAGATGAAGAAGGGGAGTAGTGACCTTGATAGACATCAGAAACATGGGATTTGGTTATTCAAACGGCAGGAGACTCTTTAACGGCCTGAACTTCTCACTTGAAAAGGGAGAGAAGATCGGCCTGGTCGGGCCTAACGGCGCGGGCAAGAGCACGCTGTTTTACTTGATCATGGGACTGCTCAGGCCTGATTCCGGAGAGATAAGGATCTTCGGCAGGCACAGGGACAACGAAAAGGATTTTTCCGATGTGAGGCGGAGGATAGGCCTGCTCTTTCAGGACCCGGAAGACCAGTTGTTCTGTCCCACCGTCGAGGAGGATATAGCATTCGGCCCCCTTAATCTCGGCAGGTCTCACAGCGAGGCAAGGGCTATCGTGGCGGAGACCTGCGGGATACTGGGCCTGAAGGGCCTTGAAAAAAAGGTTATACACCGGCTGTCAGGCGGAGAGAAAAGGCTTGTCGCCCTTGCCACTGTGGTTGCAATGAATCCCGAGTGCTATCTCCTTGATGAACCGACAGCCGGACTTGACAGGCGGACCACGGAGAGATTCTTAAGATACCTCAGGGAATATGCCGATACATATATAATTATTACTCACAATCACGAGGTGTTAAAAGATGCAGCAGACCGCATCTACAGATTACATGAAGGCAGGATAGAGCCTTTCTCATTATAAGTTTTAAACGGAGGAGTATTCCAGATGACCGACGCGGAGAAACTGAAACACCTGCTCAAACACTGGATTGAGCACAATGACTCCCATATCAAAAACTACAGCGAGTGGGCATCAAAAGCCGACTCGGCGGGCAATAAAGAGCTGTCGGGCATTCTCAAGCAGGTTGCCGATGAGAGCGAAAAGCTTAACGGGCTATTCAACAGGGCCCTTGAAATCATCTGATTTTCTGCAGGAGGGGCCGGCTACTCCGGTTTCTGCACCACAACCTTCTGGTCACGGTCCTTCCCGAACTCATCATGATATTTACCGTACGGCATGGAGCTCAGCGCCCTGTAGTTTGCTATACGGGCATACGGGACATAATCGGCCACTGCTGTATTTATGGCGGTGACAATCGCCTTTGCCACCAGGCCCGCCAGTCCGCCGCCGGTATCACCGCCGGATAAATCCACTACAATGGTACCGTTATATTCCCACAGAACCCGGTCGCTGTGAGTCGATTTCAGTTGACAGTCAACGGATATGGTCAGTTTGGAAGCAAGCACCATGTAACTCAGATCCCACTTCCTGATGGTGGTAAACAGGACGGCATCCGCGCCGAAATATTCCCTGAATTTCGCCAGGGGCATATCGGTTAACAGCTCGGTGTCGTAAATCCCCTCCATTTTCAGTATCTCCGCGGTTACCTCATAAGGAAAAACATAATAGCCCGTAAAAGACAGAGGCTCCTGAATTGTTGTCGAGTAGTATTCTTTTGCATTGGCCGCTGTCGACTGGTTCATCGGCGGCAGCACGAGAATTGTCAGGGGATTCTCTTCATACAGGAGAGGGAACAGTTCTCCTTTGGTCTTCATCCTGGGGCCGCATGATGTTAATAACACTGCCATGCCGATAATTGCTGCCATATAGATGCACATCCGGTATTTTTTCATATGATATTCCTCTTGTGATTGCTCCGTGATTTGATTGTTTCCGTTATTTTTTACTATTCCTCGCCGAATCGCCGGCAGATGCCAGAGACTTCTGAATCAACCTGTCCATCAGGATACCTGATTCAGGATAGAGCTGTTTTTCAAGTTTGAAAAATTTGACGGCTTCCTCTGTTTTATTGGCCTTGAGATAAAAGTAGCCCAGCTCCCCATAGACGCCGGGGGGCACTCTCTGCTGGCGCTTATTGGATTCTTCCACAATCCTGTGCAGTTCCTGCATATGTTTCAGCATGGTTTCATCATTCAAATTTTTTTTGTAAGCATAGAGAGTGTCCGAATAATCACCCCAGTAATACATCCGTTTGGGTGCGCAGCCGACAGAAAATACAACTATAAGAAGCCCGGTAACAAATAGTATCTTTTTCATCTCAGGTTTATCTCCTTTGTCATTCCATTACCGATCAACACCTCTCTGTCCAGAACCACATTATTATTTCTTTCAACCGTTATTCTGTGTTTGCCGGGGGATAGCCGGTAGATAACGGGTTTTCCGTTGTCACCTGTTGACCATAAAGGGAACGGGGCGCCGTCATCAATGGTTGCAAATGCATCGAGTGTGTTTCCGGTAAATTTTATATAGCTTTCCGGGGATGACTGAACTATCCCCTCTTTATATCCGCATGCAGCTAACGACAGAACAAGACATGCCATCAAAAAGAAACCGGCTGTTTTGCGCATTATATCCTCCTATTGAATTTCACGAATTGAATTTCACGAATATGCAGGTTTGTAAAATCCCCTTTCCTTATATAAGAAGACAGGTCTCCTTCGATAATTTCACATAGAGTCACTTCATTTTGGGGCATGTCCCCAAGCAATGCGACAGCCCTGATGCGTGCTATTTTCTTACCTGGAAGAGTTATATACATATTCGTTTGAGGATTTTTGACCCGTTTGCCCTCAAGAACAACATCAAACATCTCCCCTGTTTTAATATTTTGAGACTTGCCGCCGGAGATGATGAGCATGTTATCTTCATATCCAAGAATATAACCGCGCCACGGTTTATCGAGCAGATTTTCAATGATATTGGACGAGAGATTCGTAATGGCAGCCTCGAGGGCTTTGTCATTCAGGGTCGAGTCATATCCGGCCTGGCCTCCGATGCCCAACACGGTTCCCGTTTCGGAAAAGGCTTCTCCTTCACCCTCTTCAGAGTATATTATCTGGCCGGTGTATACATCTATCAGGCGCACATGTACCTTTGCAAAGGCCGTTTGTTTCTTGGTTCTGCTGAAAATGCCGACCTCTCCCGTATCCTTGCGTCCGAATTCGGTAACCGAACCTATTATCAGGAAATCGGCCATGTTTTTTAGAGGCGAAGAATTCTCCATTTGCAGTTCCCTGTTAATTTTATCCAGGTCGGCATGTTCAAGAAGAATAAATTTCCCCGTTTCCAGCAGTTTGGAGGAAAGAATATCCACGGCCTGCTTGCCGATCCGGTCATTTTTTTTGTCAAGAAAAAAGCTCTGTCCATACTTGGTCTCGTTGGTGAACCTTGCAATTGCAACCTTTCTTTTCAGCCCGCTTTTACCGAGCACTGCCTGCTGCCTGATTGTTTTGCTGACCTGGGGTGATTTTTCCTCGATGCTTTTCACCTCGGGCTGCTCAATGGTTGCACACCCGTAAGACAGCAGAAGAAGACAGAATAGAACAGGCTTTAATATTTTCGCCATTGACTCCTCCTTCTTGTGTGTTCTTGCCGGCATTATAATCCAGCATAAAACAGACAGCCGATTATCGCGCTGTCCGCAAGTAATCTCAACTCATAAGTTTTTTCCGCACCGGGATGCAGAGTCGACCTTCCGGTGTGATTAAAATACCGCCGGCAGGGGCGCTTGCCTGTTTATGCAATATTAAGGCCGGGTTAATGCGCTGCCGGAGAAAACGGCACGAACAGATGACGGCTGGACAGCAACAGGCGAGTAAAAGAAGAAATTTCAAATTATGCCTCCACCCTTATTCAAAGCTTAAACAATCCCTCCCACCAATAGTGATATGTTATCAAAAGTGCCGCTACAAGGCAACAGGGGGGCAAGGAAATGGCAGGTGCGGGGAAATTGCTATCTCTTGGGCTGATAATTTTTCTCGATCTGCTCAAATATGCTTTTTAATATACGGTGGCTCATTTTTATGTCGTCCGCTTTTTTTGCTTTGAGGAAAGTAAGCAGCTTCATGCTTTCTTTTTCTAT
>WFVK01000035.1 GCA_015491705.1 Nitrospirota bacterium
CTCTTGACCTGTCCGAAGGTAAGCAGCGAGAGTATATCCTCCTCCGGCAGCGGCGGCTCCGAAAACAGGGACAGGTCGAAGCGGTCAATGGTGCCGTCGAGGTTGAGCTTTATATAATAGTTTCTTACAGATGTCTCTGCAAGCAGATGAAATACAGGGACGATGCGGTTTGCTTCGACGAATTCAACGCTGCTGCCCTCGAGCACCCTGAACTCGTTGCCCCTGAAATATATGCTCCCCCGGTCCGCCTCGATAGTGCCTATAAGCCCGTATTCCGCAACAGTACCCGTGAGACTGACATCTATCTTCACAGGCGCCTTCGCGATATTATTATCTATAAGAATATCGGCCGGGCCCTGTATGCGGATGTTCAGCTCCGTCCCTGCCAGGAACCCGGGATACTCCACCGGGGCTTCCGCGACCTGCTCCATGCCGGGCAGCCAGCCGGTGAACTCCACGTCTTTCCTGTACCTCGCCCTCCTGATGTCTATGGTACCCGTAAGACTTGAGGTCTTTGCGGAAGTCTCATAAAAGAGCCTCCCGTCGAATGAAGCGCTTACCCCTGTCATGGGCCTGATCGTGATTCCCCTTAGGATCGCGGAGACAAACAGCCTCTGCAGCGACTTCCTGTCAAGGTATCCCGCGCCGGACATGGTTATCGTGCCGCCGGCAAAGGCGGTCCTGACTGAATCAAAGACAAACCTGTCTTTTTTCAGGAATATCGTCCCGTTCACGGGGCCGATCTTGTAGGCAAAGTCCTTCAGCGCCGCGGTTGCATCCTTTATGTTTATCTCTCCTGCAAGCTCGGGGTGATCCCATGAACCTGCAATATCAATGCTGAAATCAGTGCGGCCTTTCAGAGAGGCCAGCCTGTCCGTCAGCACCTTCAGGGGAGCTATGTCCATATCTCCCGTGAGCTTCAGGGCGTATCCTTTGTTTATCTTCACACTGCCCGAGGCGGACAATTCAGCACCGCTGCCGTTCATTGAAAAGGATTTCACCCTGAACTCGCCATCAGACAGCTCGAGAACAATGTCCCCGGTGTTGCGGAAATCGTATCCGTACAGGCTGAGGCCGGCGGAGCCGAATTCCGAGTGCACGGAGATTTTACCGCCCTGTCCCTCCATCCTTATATCGCCTTCCAGCGAAAGCAGGAGGTCCTCCGGGACTTCATCCATGAATTCCGTCACGAGAAAATCATAGCGGCCCTTTTTCAGCCTTATATCCGCAGACCACGGCATACCCCCGGACAGGGAAGCAGTTGCATCCGCGGTAATCAACCCGTCTGCGAGCGCGCCTTGCGCCTGGAGCCTGCGGCCCCTGAGCCTTCCGGTGATCCTTCCTTTTTTCATCTTTATTTTCCTGAATGCTATCTCATCGATATCAACGGAAAACTTCAGGTCGGGATTGCCGGTTGTCCCGCCGCCTTTCAACTCCATATTGAATACGGCATCAACGGGATAATCACCCGGCGCTATGATATCCCGCAGCCGGATATTGCTCAGCGAGGCGGCGACGCTGATCCTGCCGTCAAGGGACAAATCCCCTGTCGCGGTGAGGCATGATTTCCCCCTGTATGCCTTTACCGACTGAAATCTTATTTTTTCAGGCTCCAGCTCCGCCTTCAGAACGACCCTGTCCAGCCTGCGGCCGTATACCGCCGCGTCACTGACGGTCAGGTCGGCTGAGCCCGAGTATCCGGCAGTGTCACCCTTAAAAGACAGCGCGCCGCCGACCGTGCCGGATACGGGAATATCCTTATACGCGGTTTTTACAAGCGGCTTCAGCGCTGCGTCCCGTACCGAGGCCCTTGCGCTGAAAAATGGATCATCAAAGGAGAAGAGCCGCCGGGCCTTGCGGAAACGGATACTCCCGGATATATCATACAGCGCCTTTTCCTGCCTGATCTCCAGTTGTTCCACCGCCAGCAGGCTGATCCTGTATTTCAGATCGGCAAAGGCGCTCTCGAAATTCATCCCGCGCACAGTGCCTGCGCCGGCCTCAAGCCTGCCCGATATCTCGGGGTCATCCATGGGACCCTCCATCCCGCCGATGAATGACACCGGCGCAACAATGTCCGAATAATACGGAGCCGTCAGGTCGGAGACATCCCTGCTCTGCACGTGCAGATTCAGGGCCAGTGTCTTCTGCCGGAAGTCGATTTTCCCGTCCATGAACAGGTCCGACAGAGATGTGGAGAGAACCGTATCCTTCAGTGTAAGGATGTCCCCCTTTAATTCAAGAGATGCATCAACAGTCCTCAGCCTGCCGAGCACATCCTTACCCTTTCCGGAGGTGTTCAGGTAATTTATGTCCGCAGTGACCGACATAGCCTGCCCGCTCACATGATCCACCTGGAACGTCCCCCTGATCTTTCCCGGGGGAAACGGCGGGTCCCACTTTACAAACCTGAAAAATTCCGGGCTGTCCACGCCGGCTGCAGAGCCTGCAACAGAGAAATCACCGTGCGGTATCAGGATATATGCATCACCTTTGAAAGTGCCTCCGTAGACCTGCGCGGTAAATGCGTTCAGGGCGAATTTCCTGTTCCTGTACCCTATCTTTCCCGCCAGACTGTCAACCGCGAGGGTGTCAAAGACAGCGTTACTGAGCCTGACCGTTCCGCTGCCCCTCAGGTCAGGCAGTGTCCCGGTGATCTTTCCGTCCACGGAGACGGCGCCCCTGATATTTTCTTTCACCCGCAGGATTTCCATTAATGTCTCAAGATAAAAGCGGCCCTTTGCGTTCAAGTCCAGTGCAAGGCGCGGCAGGCCGCGTGACCCGTCCCCGGTCAGGGCAACCGATCCGTCAAAGGACAGGATACCGTCTTTCTCCTGCTTCAGTCCGAATGCCCTGTTTAAGGTGGTTGCGTATATTACGGCCTTTGTGGAAAACCTGCCGCTTTCAATGCCTCCGCCCGGCCCAAGGAGGGCCTCGCCCTTTACATGCAGGGCCGAGCCTGAAGAGCGGACATTGATCTCCGTGACCCTGATGCGCCGTTTCTCGAGCCTGATTCTGCCGTCAAGCCCTCCCCGGAGTTCCGAGCCGCGGGGGAGCTTAAGCGCCGCATCCCTCAGCGACACATTAATTGCCGAAGAGGTGTTGTTCGAGACCATGTCCAGGAACAGGCCGCTTCCTGATATGCCGAACGAGGCTTTTGCGCCGGTGAATTTTATATTGCCGTCGGTCAACTGGACGTTTTTCAGTCTCACCCTGTATTTCCCCTCCCCGCCGGAGGATGACGACTTCCTGATATTATCCATTATCCTGTTTACATCCGTTTCGCCGGCGGTCAGGTCAGGCTCTTTCAGCATCAATTTCCTTATCCTTATCTCCTTTGAAAGCAGGCCGGTCAGGTCGATGTATGCGCGCGCCTTGGTGATCCAGAGGAGCCTGTTTCCGTTCCTGTCGAAGACCTTGAACCCCTTGGCCTGGAGATAAAAAGGAAAGAGATTGATAACCGCCTTGTCAATGAGCACCCTTTCCCTTGTTGCATTCTCAAAGACGGGGATAATGATCCTTTTTATTGAATTCGACAGGTAAGGCCCTCTCAGGAGAAAGAATAAAATGCCGAAGGCAAAGGCGGCCAGGATCAGAAATGCCGTTATTCTCGCTTTACGGGTTTTGACTTTTATCAAAGGGTTTTTATTAATGGCGAATGTCCTTCCGGATTACCTGTCTCTTATACA
>WFVK01000036.1 GCA_015491705.1 Nitrospirota bacterium
CAGTGTGCAACACTTGGCCCTTCGTTAACGTTTTGATAGACCTCACATCTCTTGAAATATTTCGTGCAGAAATGTATGGCTCTTTCTATGTCCTGGCTGCTCAGCTTGACACAGTAGCAATCATCAAAAGGTTTTGACAGGAGCGGGCAGAACCTTTTATTTATATTCCTTTTTTCCATATTCTGTTGTCGGGACGCTTTCATAACAGTTTTTATTGAGCAATAGCTGTGCCAGACGGACAAAAAAGTTTGATCTTGAATTTTTTCTTTCAAAACAAGTAATTACCATGAAAGGCGTGGTGAGATTACGGTTGACCGTCAGGGGAAATTGATAACTTGCACAGATACCTGCTGTCACAATTATGTGCAATGTCACAGTATCATCCGGTGGATGTACCTGCAACTTTACAGCATTGCAGCGGCATAAAACTATCGCCGGAAGGAGAGGACTTCATGCGGGGGGGGGACTGTTCGGGAGGTACGGTCTGCGCCGTGCCGGCCATCACTGCACCATTTCAATCAATGCCTCCACTATCCGGCTGTCCAGCTTGCCTTCAGCGGCTTCCTCCCGGAGAATCTCCAGTGCCTTCTGCTTGGTCATCGCCTTCCGGTAAGGCCGGTCCGACACGAGGGCGTCATATATATCGACTACCGCCATTATCCTTGCCCCGAGGGAGACTTCCTCGCCTTTCAGCCCGTTGGGGAACCCGCTGCCGTCCAGTTTCTCATGATGATGGCGTATGATGTCAAGGGCTATGCCGAGGGTCTTTTTCAGGGGCAGGCATATCTTGTACCCGATATGAGCGTGCCTCTGCATAATCTCCCGTTCCACGGGGTCCAGGGGGCCGGGTTTGTTCAGGATTTTCTCGGGGACTCCGATCTTGCCTATATCGTGGATAATCCCTGCAAGTTTTATGGCCTTGATGGTCTTCTCGGACAGGCCCATCTTTTTACACAGTGCCACTGCCGTCTCCGACACCCTCCAGACATGGCCGCGTGTGTATGCGTCTTTGGCCTCAACCGCATTTGCCAGGGAGAACAGCACACTCTGGAGGCTGGTCAGGTTATTGTTGAGGGATTTCACCCTGATGAGGTTTTTTATCCTTGTAAGCAGCTCCAGTTTATTCGGGGGCTTTGTGATAAAATCATCAACGCCTGCCTCAATCCCCCTGATCTTTGCATCCATGTCATTCAGCGCCGTCACCATGACAATGGGGATAAGGCGCGTGCTTTCATTGCCCTTCAGACGCCGGCAGACCTCGTAACCGTTCATTCCCGGCATCATGACATCCAGCAAAATCAAATCCACTTCCGTCTTGCAGACTATTGAAAGGGCTTCTTCGCCGCCGCCTGCCTTGATAACATCATAATTCAGCGGTAAAAGCATGGCCTCCAGCAGCTTCAGGTTTCTCGGTTCGTCATCAACCACCAGTATCCTGGACTTTTGTTCCTCCACTGTCTCTTTTTCGGTTTTAAAAAAATCGACCCGGTTTTTGCCCTTGATCTTTGCCTGCAGCAGCGCCTCCTGAGCCTTGTCTATAATGCCTTCCCTGGTTGCAGCATCCCGGGGATAGGAGGCAAGGCCTATACTGAGAGTTATCTCTCCGCTGGAACGGGCCCCGGCCGCCTCTCTTATTCTCTCCATGGTTGTCAGGGCCTGGGCCGCCTCGCTCTTTGCAAGGACAACGGCAAAGACATCACCGGAATACCTCGCGGCAAGATCCATTTCCCGGATGTTGTCTTTTATGAGGCCGGCGATATCCTTCAGCATCCGGTCTCCCTCCACATGGCCGTACAGCCTGTTGTAGGTGGAAAACAGATCTATATCGATCAGCGCCAGTGTAAACGGGGTCATCTGTCTCTTTGACCTCTTGAACTCACGATCAAGGGCTATCTGGAAAAATCCGTGGTTGAAAAGACCGGTAAGGCTATCTGTGAAATGTGAATTTATCTCGTGCTCGTACTCTGCCATCAACTGCCGGTACATTGTTTCCGTTTTCTCATTCATTGACACGCCCTACAGAAACGTATGGAAATTCCTCGCAGAAGCGGGTGGCGGGCATCCGGAAAGGGCGTCTCCTGATTTTCCGTCTCTTGCGGCGTCCGCCGTGGAGCCGCTTGCGGAATCCGGCAATTCGGCCCTCGGAAATTCCCCGCTGCACTTATCGCGCCTTCTGACATTTTTCCCGTAATTGCTTACAGGGGATATCTCGAACCCCTGCTCTGCAAATATCGCCTCCACAAACTTCAAGGCCTTCCTGTTGGTATTCATGAAATCATACTGCCGTAATATCCCGTTTTCCACAGCCCCCAGGGCGGTTGCCTCACTGAAGCACCCGTAAAGCCTCCGGGGAGACAACCTCAGTTTTTTCAGGACAAACAGCGCCCCGGGCAGAAAGACGTACCTCAGGCGCTTGTTGAAGACAACGCCGGCATCCTGCCTTCCGACCATTTCCCTGTCACACCTTGCAAACTCCCTGTAATGAAAATTCACCGGCCTGCATACATCCACCACATAGATTCCTTTCGGATGAGATATGTCCCGCAGAATATCCGCGGTTAACCTCAGGTTGCTGTGATGGCTGCATGCGGCAACAAGCTCCACATCCCTGATGCCGTCGAACAGGTTCGTCCTCTTGCTTCTGGAGCTGACAAGCACGAGATTATTGAACCCGGCATTTTTCAGCACCGTTACAAGGGCGCTGCCCAGAAAGCCGTTCGGCCCGAGAATCATTATCCTGGATGAATGGTTGAGACCGTTGAGCTCTATGGCCCTGAAGACATCCACAAGGAGCGCCCATGCGGTCCCGTTGTCACCGATGGTAAAAGTAACGCCGCTGTAGGCCGCCCTCAGTTCCCTTAATTCATCATCCCTGAACAGCCTCTTGATGTAAGCGGCAAACAGAATCACCCTGGCCCCCCTGCGGACGGCATCCTTAATGGCTGCCCTGACCTGTTCCTTTCCCCTTTCCTTCCCGGCGGGTCTCGTTAAATTCCGGAACGTGCTGTTAATCATTATATATCTTACAAGCGTATCGCCGAGGCTGAATCTCAGCCCGTTGACCCATTTCTTTCTCATGCCGCACAGGCCCATAAAATATCTCTGAACCTCGTTCTCGAAGTTCGTTATGCAGGCCACATCAAATGCCGGCCTGCCTCTTAATACCCTCAGGTGGCTGCGCCAGTCAAGGGCCGCGGCCATAAAGCGGTAAAAATCGGAAAATACCATGAAAACAGCTTTTATCAGAAGCAGCTTCACCTTAGGCGGCCCCTCCTGAAACCTGTGTTTCGCTGTCAAGCAGCCCTGCAATTGCGGTCATTACTTTCTCGACACCCGCCTCAAGGCTGCACCTGCCGGGGTTGTCAAGGGAAAAAAGCGGCTTGCCGATCTTTACGACCACCCTGTTTTTGCGCAGGAGTGTGCGAGGCGACAGTATCCCGAAGTTGCCGTTTATCCCGACCGGCACAACAGGCGCCTTTGTCTCCCTGTGCAGGTAGGCCACACCGCGTCTGCCCTGCTGCAGCGTTCCGTCGGGGCTCAGCCCTCCCTCAGGATATATCCAGATTTTTTCGCCTCTTCTCAGGGCCGCAATCGCCTCGGACAGGGATCTCCTCAGGTTCCCCCCGCTCCTGCATACCCTGATCGAGCCGTTTACACGGACATACAGCGCAACAAGCAGATACCGCCACCGGAAATACCTGTCCATAACAAGGAACCTGACCGGGAAAAATTTCTTCGGATAAAATTCGCCCTTGCCGCGCGGCATCGACACGGCCGAGATCGGCCCGTCAATATAGGACGCATGATTGGAAGCGAAAATAATCCCCCTGTCTTCAAGCCCTCTGAGGTTTTCCCGGCCCCTGACCTCGAGGTGCACGAAAAACCTCAGCAGGAGATAGACAAGCCAGTAAGTAAGCGGCTGAACTATATTTGCAATCTTATACATTTCCAACCTTAGTTACCTCACAAAACTCCGCCTGTCTTTCATAAGCGACATTATGGCCTCTGTCTCCTCCACTATGGGCAGGACAAAGCTGAAGGTGCTGCCCTTCCCCGGCTCGCTCTCCACCCATATGACGCCCTTATGCAGCTCCACGAGCTTTTTGGACAGGGAAAGTCCCAGTCCCGTACCCTTGTATTTTCTGGAAATCGAATCGTCCTCCTGCTGGAACGGATCGAATATCTTTTTCAGGGATTCCTGTTTTATTCCTATGCCGGTATCCGTAACGGACACCATGAGATATGAGGCATGACCGTCTTCCATGATCTCAAGCATTTCCTCCCTGAAAACCGGTGGGACGTTCTCCCGCAGCCACTGCCCGTCGACTACATCCGCGGTGATATGTATGCTTCCTCCGTCATCGGTGAACTTGACTGCATTGGAGAGGAGATTGAATACAATCTGTTTTATCTTCCTTTCATCGGCAATCATTGTCTCGGGGACATCCTTTACCTCTACGTTCAGCCGGATTCCGTGCTTCATTGCGCTCTCTTTTATCATCGACAGGCTCCCCCTCAGAAGGCCCACTATATTTATCCTCGAAAGCTCCAGCTCCATCTTGCCCGTCTCCACCTTTGACAGGTCAAGGATATCCTGAACAAGCGACAGGAGATGTTTTCCGCTCGACAGGATATCATTCAGATATTCCTCCTGTTTTTCATTCAGTTCGCCGTAATGTTTATCGATCAGTACCTCGGAAAAGCCGATGATGCCGTTTAAAGGAGTGCGCAGTTCATGGCTCATGTTCGCCAGGAATATACTCTTTGCAAGGTTGGCCTCTTCGGTCTGCTGCGCCATGATGTACGCCCTCTCGGTGGCCTGCTGCAGCTTGACGGTGCGGAGTTCAACCTGTTCCACGAGGTTTCCCAGTTCTTCATCGCGAATATGTATCTGCTTCAGCATTTCATTAAAACCGTCGATGAGGATTCCTATCTCGTCGGAACGGTGTTTTTTCACCCGGACAGAGTAGTTCTTTTCATGTGAAACCATCTTCATGGTGCGGGCCAGTTCCAGGATCGGATCGGAGATCAAACGCTGTAATTTCGATGAAAGAATGTAGGCGGCAACCAGTGATATAAGGAGCACCACAAGGCCGATACTGAAATACCGGTTTATGTGCGCATCCAGTTCCTTCAGATCGTACTGTATATAAATTGAGCCTACTATCTCGCCGTCAAGCACAATATTCTGGAAAAGGTCCAGATGGTCGTGCCAGAAGGTATAGCCCTCGGTGATGCTTTCAGGTAATTTCCTGTGGTCGTCCCAGTAGTCATGCTCTCTTTCCAGTGACCGGCCGGAAGGAAGAGTCCATTTTATTTTCTCATTCATGTACTCTGCAAACAGGCTGCCGTCTTTTTTGTAAATATACGCGGAGATGATGTACGGATCCGCATTGAAGGCCCTGAGTATCTCGGCCGCTGTCTTTTCATCATTGAAGGTGAGCGCGGCGGTGCTGTTTTCACCTATAACCCTTGTCATGGTCGATATCTTCTTCACCATTGTCTTGCGCCGCGTCAGCAGATCATTTGTTATGTAAAAGGCGGAGGCCATCAGCAGCACAATGGTGCTTGTCAGCATGATGATCACTATGAGCTTGCGCTTTATCGATATATCCCCGAAGCTCCACTTCATCGTTGTCCGCCTCCCCTGCCTTCCCTCACGATTGTCGCAAGATTCAGGAGTTTTGAGCTTATCTTCAGGCCTGCACGCCGCGCGGCGTCGATATTAATCTCAAAACGTATCCTGTCCTTCACCTTGATGAGATTTATAATTCCTCCCCTGCGGGCGAATCCCTCCATATCCGCTACGGATAATATCTGCTTGCCTTTCATCCTGGCCAGTATCGCTGGCAGGCGTTTCTTCTCTGATGAACTGACGAACAGGATATGGCAGTTATCTATTTCCCTGAGACTAAAGAACCGCCTGACGACCAGTTTTCTCCCCATGAAGGTCTCTCCTTCAACAGATCTGATTGATGAACCGAAGGGGTCCCTGCCCATGATGCAGAGGGTGAGCGGCACAGAGCCGTCTGCAAAGGCATCTTCCGGCCATTCGACGAATTTGGCGAAATTGTAGAGAAAACCCGCCTTGATAAGATACTCGCGGGGTGTGGTCGACTCAGCGTAAGGACTCTGCACCCAGCTCAGCATAAAACAGACTGTTATCAGGACGATATATCTGTAAATCTTCTCACACATGCAGTTTCCCGTGTTCTGTTTCAAGGATAAAACGCAATGCCGCCGCGGGGTTGTTGAACATCCTCAATCACCCCTTTAAGACAACTCAGAAGCTCCATTCTATCTTTCCGTATACGCTTCGCTCGACTTCAGTGGGAAGGGTATCTACAAACAGCGGTGTGCCGAATTCGGGATGCCGGTTGTCGAGCAGATTCCGGCCGACAACGGAAAACACAATATCTCTGCGAAGGTTCCAGGCCAGCCGCGTATCAAGGCTGACATAACTGTTCACGTTCAGGGCCGGAAGGTCATCCACATAGCGAAGCCACAGGTCCCACTCCACATCACTGTACAGGTCCATCGATGACCTGATGGAGAACTGGTTGCGCGGACTTTCCTCTTCCGCGCTCTCCGAGATCGTGTCAGTGCTGCCTTCATCGAGGTGCAGCAGTATACGCAGGTATGAATAAGTGGCCTGAAGTCTCCATCCGTCCACCGGCCGCCAGTCGGCCACCAGTTCGGCGCCGTAGGTCTCTCCGTTCATTTCATTGCCTACAGTGGAAGGAAGCACAAGATGCAGCGGCGCCGGCGAGGATTCGGGGGATGTCGTACCTGTCTCAAGTGTGCGGAGGTTGTCATAGACATTGTAAAACGTTGCAATGTCAAGAAAGAGGTTGTCTGTCGCCAGCACGCGGTAACCCAGCTCATATGCGGTAAGTTCCTCGGATTTGAAGTCGTCGTCTCCCTGGGCGGTCAGCAGGACAGGCAGCGATGAAGGGTTTTTCGCGGTGCCCGGGGGAATAACTTCGGTGTTGATGCGTGCATCATGCTCGACCTGTGAAGGCGTCCTGACGGCCCGCGATACGGCAACCCATACCGTGTTATGCGGGTCGGGCGTTATGAGCATTCTCGCATTCGGCTGGTATTCAAAGCCCGTATAATTATTGTGCTCGAATTTTGACCCCAGTGTCAGGAGCAGCTTGTCCTTGACAAGTGTAATATCATCCTGCACGAATGCGCTGTAAAGGTGATCATCGCGGCTGTCAGGCTCCAGCGCGACACTGAACCTGTTGCCTATGTCGCCGCTGGTAAAACGGTATCCCACACCCCATAATATCTCCTGTGATTCACCAAGGGCAAAGCGATGCTGAAAGTCGATGTCAAAGGTGTCGCGGTCCTCCCTGAGCGTCGTGTCCTCATGTTCCGTCCGGTCGTAGTACAGTTGCAGCGCCATATCGGAAGACTCCGAGAAAACATGCTTCCACCTCGTCAATATGTTACCGCCGCCGATTTTGTTGTTATCCTCGAAAGTCCGTGAATAAGGGGCGTACAGATAAGGCTCCGTGAGCGTCTGGCTGTTGTTGCCGCTGAAGATGTCTCCCTGCAGTGTCCATGAATCATCATACGGTGTGCCCCAGTCAAGACGAAACCCCGATCGGCTGAGATCCCAGTGGTCGTTTGCCTCGCTGCCGGATGCGAACACGGCATTATCGCGCTCTGAATACTTGGCGTATATCCTCAGGTATGCATCGTCACCTACCTTTGCGCCGTAACGCACACTGCCGGAACCCCTGTCTTCGGTGCCGATACGCGCGCTCACAAGTCCGCCCCTGGTCTCCGATGCATTTTTGGTTATTATGTTTATAACACCGTTGACTGCATTTGCGCCCCAGAGCGTTGCGCCCGGGCCGCGTATCACCTCGATACGCTCCACATCCTCAAGCATTGTGTCCTTCATCTGCCAGAAGACGCCGGAGAAGAGGGGCGTGTAAACACTGCGGCCGTCGATCAAGACGAGTAATTTATTGGCAAAACGGCCGTTAAAACCCCGTGATGTGATTGCCCATTTGTTGGCGTCTATGCGGGCAACCTCAAGCCCCGGCACGAGGCGCAGGGCATCGGGAATGCTTGTGACGCCTGATCTCCGGATATCATCCTGTGTGATGACAAAGACCGCCGCCGCTGCGTCATACATCTTCTGTGGCTTCTTGGACACAGAGGTGATCTTCATGTCCATCAGCTCCTCAAGGCTTAATTCAGTTATGTCGATCTGGCTCAGATCTTCTATGGCGTGGACGGTGGCGGATAAGACCAAAAAACACAGGCCGGCGAGAATCAAAATCTTTTTAACTCTGCCCCTTATATCTCTGATATAAAACTCCATATTATATTCCTCCTGTAGTTTTTATCTGTAAACACAAACCCGGTTTTTTCTCTCCTTTCTCGCCAGGTAAAGCATGCTGCGGGCATTCAGGACCAGTTCTTCGGCTGTGGAGGCGTCGCTCATGCAGAAGGCGATCCCCATGCACAGATTGATATCGGCCGGTTTGACGGGAGCATTATCCTGGAAAGAATGTGAAGCGAACGCCCTCCGTATTCTCTCAACGACGATCAGGGCGTTCTCCTTGTTGTAGTAAGGCAATATGACTGCGATTTCATCATCGCTGTACCGGGCGGCCAGGTCGATCTCACGGATATTTCCTTTTATGACCCGGGCCAGTTCCCTTAATATCATGTCCCCTGTTGAACGGCCGGAGGAATCATTATAACGATCAAGCTCATCAATGCCGATCATGACAAGACCTACCGGATAGCCGTGACGCAGCGACCTTTTCACCTCAAGCTCCAGAAAGCGGTTAAAATATGGATTGTTGTAAAGTCCGGTAAGGGGGTCGATTATGGAGGGGTTCAGGGCACCCTCGTAATTGGAATGAAATGTATCCATATAGAGTTTTTTCTTCAGCAATATATTGATCCGGGCGCGCAGTTCCCGGAAATTGATCGGTTTTATCAGATAATCATCAACACCGGGCTCTATGCACATGTCCATGTTTTCCATATCCTGCAGGCGGGTGATCATTATAATAGGGATATTCCTGCTCTGATATATTCCCTTCAGGCGGCGGCATATCTCGAAACAATCCATGTCCGAGAGGTTGATGTCCAGGAGAATAATGTCTATCCTTTCCCTCTGGACAATGGATATCGTCTCTTCGCCGTCCCTGGCAATGGAAATCCTGTAGGGCTGCCCCTCCAGGTAGTTCTGAATCAGCCTTGCGTCCTTTTCACTGTCTTCCACAAGAAGCACGGATGGCAAGTCCGCTGCCTCCGGTGATGGCGCCTCCCCCTTCATTGAAGCCGCGAAGAACTCGGCGGATTGCCTGTGTATGGCCAACTGATCCTGATACTGTTTCAGCCGGATGACGGAGTTTATCCTTGCCATAAGCTCCGTGGTATTCACCGGTTTATCTATAAACTCGTCGACACCCGTCATCAGGGCCTTTTCCTCATCACATTTCCCATCGAGCGTGGTTATCATGACTATGGGGATATCCCTCGTTGCAGGACTGCTTTTAAGCCTCCTGATCACGTCATAGCTGTCCATATCAGCTATCATAAAGTCCAGCAGGATTAAATCCGGGAATTCACTGACTGCCTTTTCCAGGGTCTCCTCAGCGGTGGATGCGCTGATTATTTCATATTTGTCGTACGGAAATCTGGCCTTTAGCAATTTTATGTTCAGGGGATCATTATCAATAATCATGATCCTGCTCTTATGATTAAAGTCTTTTCTGCGGAGGGACTTCCCGTGCTCTGTATTCTCCTGCATCAGTTGCAGTATCTTTTTCAGGAAACTCCTCGTATCTATAGGCTTGCTTATGTATCCGTCACACCCGGATTCCCTCATCTTAAGGTCATCCCCGTGCATTGCATGGGCTGTCAGCGCCACTACGGGTATATCTCTCAGGGCCGGATCCTGCTTTATTATGCGGGTAGCGCTCAGTCCGTCCATGCCCGGAAGCTGGATATCCATCAGGATAAGGTCGGGTTTATGCTCCCTTGCCAGCCGGATGCCGGTCTTGGCGTCACTTGCCTCGAGTATTCCGTATCTGCCCAGTTGAAGGAGGTCTCTTATAAGCTTCATGTTTACGGGATTATCTTCAATTATCAATATAGTCAGGTCTTCCATTACAGTTCCTGTCCGTCCCTGTCACGTTATTCTTTAATTCTTTAGTAAGGAACAGGCCTCAGCTTTCCGGCATAACCTTTCCCTTAATAATGAATCGTCACTAATTGTTTGTCGGTATCTTCCTGAAAAACTTTAGTTTTCCCCAGGCATAAAATAGAGAACGGGAAACGGAAGGCATAATGTTCACAGGGAGGCGGTTGTAAGGAGACAGGATGAAATCTGAAGATTTATATGAAAGAGCGGCGCGGTTGCACCCGGATATTTACAGAGAGCTCCCACATATTAAGCTTGCAGCGGCATCGAGATACCGCGGGGGTGGAGAGCCTCCCGGAAGACTTTATGCGACAACCTTTATGTGCCACGGCTCGAACCGCACGCCGAGCAGGTTTTTCTGTGGATAGCGTAGTGTAAGATAGCCGAGATCATTGAGACGTTTATATACTTTTGTGGTTGTAAAACGCCCGGTGAAGTTGTCCGCGCCGAGACCGGCCTGTCCCACGTCAAAATCCCCGTTGGCGTGAAATGAGTATCCCGGCGGAGCGATTGAACGTGAAGCCAGGGAAAGATTGCCGCCGTGCCTGTAGGCCTTATTCAGAAACAGCAGGAACTGTTTCATGATACCGCGTATTCCCGAAGTCAACCTCACGTCTTCCCCCACCTGCCGCCTGATCTCTTCAAAGGTCTTCAGGGGAGCGCCCCTGTACAGGTAATTGCCGGTATAAGGGATACGGACAACATCCTTTACCCTGACACTGTCAGTGAGATTATGCATGGTTTTCTGTCCGAAAAAACCGTACAGCGATGCATCCGTATAAAATATCTTTTCCATAAATCCGGTTTCCACCCTGCTGAATTCCCCCACCTCCGAATACCTGCGGGCGATCCTGATGCCCCTGTCAAAGCTTAACTTCTGGAAATTGCCATGCCCCACGAGCTGCTGTAGGCGCCTGAGCCTCATAACCACGGACTCAAACACCCGGTATTCCCCGACGTCAATCCGGACGTCTCCTGTCTGGGGCTCGTCAAAGTGTTCCATTTTATGCAGATAATCCTTTATGTTGTCATCGAATTCCCCGGGCAGGGAGACCCGTGCAGACATCATGATGTTTTGCGCCATTACTTCAGGGGCGATTCCCCAGCCTATGGCGCCCATAACCGCGATTTTCAGAAATTCCCTTCTCTTCATTCTCCTTTCAGAATCTCGCCCTGAAAAGGGATGCCGAGTAGAGCACGCCCTCTGCCTCTCTGCGTACGGCGGGGGTGGGAAGGGCGAACCTTATCTCATCATTTTCCAGTTCTATAAAACTGTCTGTCTCAGCGAATCCATAGACCATACCCCCGACAGAGCCCACAAGGATTCCCGCCGCAAGATTCGGCGCAAAGTGTTTCTGCTCCACCAGATAAACAGCAGTGCCTATTATCGCCCCGATTGCCGTGCCGTAAAGTGTGTCCCTGAATATTATTTCTCCGTCAGTAGCGGCAGCGTACGCAGCACCATTGAAAATCATGATTAACAGTACAGCGACAAGCAAAATCCTTTTAATCATTAAGTATCCCTCCTTGTTTGTTTAGGTATTATAATATATTTATCCGTATTTACAAGTACCCCGGGGGGCAAAAAAGGAGATGTGGTGCTTGATCCGTTTTGTGGTAGCGGTTCCACTTGCATAGCCGCTCTAACAGACGGAAGAAATTATATTGGATATGATATTGAAAAGAAGTATGTCGATTTAAATCAAAGAATCAGCGATTATTATATTGCTCAAGCAGAACATCAAACTCTCCCATTAACCCGCTGATCGCCTCTTGCCCCTGCTCAG
>WFVK01000037.1 GCA_015491705.1 Nitrospirota bacterium
GAAGTAACGGGGAGTGAAATTGCAAAAGAGGTTGATATGCGTGCTGAATATTTCCTCAAGGAATCGCAGATAAAGCTTTTCCGCCGGGCTCTCCGGCATGCGGACGATGGTGTTATGCAACTGTAAGGTTAGTTATACCTGTTTTTCATATTGCGCATAAATTCGAGGTCTCTTCTGCTCCTCTCGGTCATCCGGTCTTCCACTTCTTTTTTGCTTAATCCCATGAGAATCTCGTAGGCGTTGTATTTTGTCTTGCAGAAGTATATGTCAAACGGGTCCTGTTTCCCCCCGCTCCTGAAAATCCTGATGCCGGGCACATCCTTTTTCTGTATGTACTCAAACTCCGTGTTTACGAGAAGCGGCTCGATGTCATATTTGTTCTGCCAGGGGACACATGCGCCTTCCATTGTAAGGTCGGTATCCATTATGGACCTTACCTTCTCGGTGACACCTCCGACCGCGAGGATGATCTCCCCGGTCAGGGAGCCGGTTATCCCGTATTTCTGGTTTACCGGCTGCTGTATGTAATCGGATATGAGGCCCACATCCATGGCCACGGATGCGCTGTCGCCCTCCACCCCGCCGTGCGCCTGTATATACTCGATATGCATCTCGTATCCCACATAGGGAGCGCCCACCCTTTGCAGGAGCTTTTTTATCGATGCCCTCACATTCTGGGCGGCGGCCTTGGCGATGTCCCCGATCTTCCCCGGAGCTGTAATAATATCCGACCCCCCGGTGTTGATCTGGCAGTGAATGGGCAGAGGCTGGCCGAACATGCGCCCGCTTGCACTTGAATGTATCACCGCAAGGCCCACCACATAACCTATTGAATCCGTCATGGATGTTATGTATTTTTTCAGGTCTTTTTTGTGTTCGGTTATCTCCCTGGAAACCGCGCCCTCAAGGCTTAGATGCTCCTTCAGCGCACGTCTGACATGAGCGGGCTCCACGAACTCGGAATTATCGACTATGGCATCAAGCTCCGCTGTCTTGATAACACCGTTGATGGGCCGCAACAGGCAGCTCAGTTTCCCGTCGGCGCTCCTGCATCTGAGTTCCTTTACAATCTCGGCAACGGCGTCCCTTGAGAACTCCCGCACCTTAAGCCTGTAGCCCGGCGGGAGTTTCCTGCCGAATATCTGTTCACTCCTCCTCCTGACCCCCTCATCGCCTTCTTTCTCCATGACCTTGCCCCATGTTTCTTCAAATTCGCGCTCAAGGTTGTTGATCTCCTGCTTGATATACTGCGCAACCTGCATGACATGCTCCGCGGTTTCAGGGACCGCGCTTTCCATGTGTATAATCTCGCCCTTGTCTTCTATCCTGCTGAGAAAGGCGCCCTCTCCCTCTTCCTGGAGATGCTGTAACGTGTCATGGTTGCAGCAGGCGATGATGATATTGTCGGCCCTGAGATAATTCTCCGACCTGTCGGCGGCTCCGCTTCCCGTATTTCTGCCTCCCTCGAGAATGTATTTTTTCTCCTGCATGATCTCAAGCAGGCTCGACATGTATCTTGTTTTGATAAGGGTCTTAAGCTCGTCAATGTAAATTATCGGGGACTTTGCGTGCGCGCCCAGATATGCCCTCTTGTGTATGGGCGTGTGCAGGTTGCCGGACTGGTAGGGGTCGTGCCGGAAGCCGCCCTTCATGTTCTTGGCGTCAGGCTCGGATACGTTCACCATGAGACCGGTATCCCTGCGGGGATCGTAGAGGATCTCGGGAATCATGTCGGTCAGGTGCTTGAGGTTTACGGACTTGCCGGACTGGGCCTCGCGCTGGATGGCCTCCTGGGCCCTGTGATTGTTCTCCTGCATGAACATAAATATGGCGCCTATGCCGCTCAGGCCGGTGATGACAAATGCTGCAGGGAAATAAATGCCCGCTGCAATGCTCAGCAGCATGGCGCCCAGGAGGAAATTCCTGACCTTCCTCACTGATGCTATCTGCCCGGACAGGGAAAACTCTTCCATGCTGTTTTTTGCGGCCTCTATCTCCTCCCTGACCAGGGATATATATCTGTCGAGTTTGTCGGGATCAGCATATGCAAACCGGACATGATTGTTATCCTTGCCGGGGTATGCGGCGATGGATTCCTTGGGCCTGATATAATCCCCCAGCGATTTATCAAGAACATGCCTGAACATGCCGGCAAGCATGGATTTGCCTGTGCCCGGCTTGCCGACCATGAGCATATGACCCTTGTTCTGCGCTATCTTCCTTATGGCCTTCTTGGCATTGTCCTGGAAAATGACCTTTTCAATGGGGTCATCCGGGATCCTTACGTGGGACGTGTCCTTTAGATAATTCAGATTCTTTTGCAGCGTGCGGGGATAGAGCATAAGCTCCCTGACCCACTTGTAATCATTCTCATTGTATACTTCAGACATTCTGATATTCCCTTATCGAATCCAGCAGATACAGTTTCCCTGCATCGGAGACCGAGGTCTTTTTATCTATTTCCGAATACAGCTCGGGCAGTTGGGTCCTGATCGGCTCAAGCGCCCTGAAATCGTGCATCACCGTTATATTCGTAAGGACCCTGCGGCTGCCTGTTTCCGGCTCCGGCACAAAATTAAAGAATACTATGCTCTGGAAAGAATTCAGCATGTTTGTAATCGTGTTCTTTTCGTTCTCGCCGATATTGAAGGCACTGAATATCTTGCGGTATGTCTCCGGAAGCCGTTTTACAGAGTATTTCTGTTCCAGTTGTTTTGAAAAAAACAGTTTCAGGGGTGTCGCCTTCCCCCTGATGCAAAGCTCCAGGGCATCTTCAAGCCTTGGGTCCGTCCTGACGGACTGTTCAAAGATATGCATATAATGTACAAGGGCGCTGTCGTCAACCCAGAATTCAAATCCGTAGTCCGCGTCCAGAACGCAGTATGCGGTACGGTTGTCCCGGTTGAACTTTATAAGCCGGTAACAGTTGTCCGGATTGAATGCATCAAACTTAAACCCCCTCATTTCAAAGAGGCCGTTCATGAGATACGCCCTGTTGAAGACGACCTTTGTTTTCCTGGACATGGAATTAACAAGGAAGTTTATCTTCTCGTTCAGGCTACCCTGCAGGTTCAGCGTATACCGGTTCCCGCTTATCTCTTCGCATATGGCGGTGATATCCTCGACTCTCTGCCTGTCCAGTTCTGCAAGCCTCTTCTGTACCGGGTCATAGGGCCTGAGCATCTCGCTGATTTTGATAAAATGCGCGTTAAGGCCTTCATCCCTGAAATCCGGCGTTCCGATCCTTGAGGACGAAATGATCTCCTCAACATCTGAAGTGCCGTTCCGTCGGCCTTTCCCGAACAGGCGCCTTATCAGGCCGGCCCGCGGCTTGCGGTAGCGTACCTTGCAGCCCACGACCTTTTCTTCGAGGGAGATGGTATCCGGATTAAGAAGGTAGCGGGCCAGTTCCGATATCCTGTATTCCGTAACAGGCCCGGAGACCGGTTCTTTACAGATACTGCTCAGATCAAGATTAACAAAACCGCCGCTGGAGATTATCCAGATTCTGCCGTCCCTTTTTTCTCCTGTATCAGCGAGGTTATCCATTGATGATTTTAAAACAAAAACGGTGAATATATTATTTTTTTATTATATCGGCTTACAGGGCCGGAAAATTAACCCCCGGTTGCATGGAAAAATCGCCGGCGCGGCAGAATCCGCTGCCGGTTTATGCAACATAAAGGTTTATTCAAGCCTCTGAGCCTTTACAGACAGATAATATGCAATCATGAGAATTATGACCACCGCGGCGCTCAGGCCGATTTCATACAGTTTCTCCACGGCAACGTGCTCCATGAGCGAGGTCTGGGCCTCTATCAGCAGTATCCTCCTTACAGCCGCTATTATACCGATAGCCAGAAACGGGCTCAGTGAAAACTTCTGCCTCTTCAAAAACCTGATAACCGTCCACAGCAGCTCAAGGATTATCAGGGCAAGGAGGACATCATTCACCAGGGCGATGACGGAATAACGTGAGGGCTCCAGGATGTTCAGAAATGCGTAATACAGCATGAAACCGCATGCAATAAGAAGCAGAATGGCGGCGATTATATGAAACAGTATATCCGCCTTAAGCAGGAACTTCCTGAAAATCTCGGCGCCGGAAAGTGTCTTTTTCTGTTTAATCATGATAAACGTGTGTCCTTGCCTGGTCTGCTGCACAACGGGAAAACAGGTAGTTATATCATACAATATTATAACTTACCCTGACAGTTACATAAAACCATCGCCGGCAGGGGGGATGACCCGCCGGAAAAGCTTCATCTGCGATTCCTTCAGAAATACTCTGCACGGCATATTAAAGTAACCCCCCTTAATCCCCCTTAAACTAAGGGGGAAA
>WFVK01000038.1 GCA_015491705.1 Nitrospirota bacterium
CTGAAGACCCTTGTAATGGAAAAAAGCGGCAGGCCCGGCGGCACACTATATTCCCACCGCTTTCGTGAAGGCGATACCGGGGGATTCTGGATCGAACTGGGCGCGCATACGTGTTACAACTCATACTGTAATCTGCTGAAGATCATTGAAGACTGCCGGATTATCGACCGCCTTACCCCGCGGCAGAGGGTCGGCTTCAGGGTCCTGTCAGGCAACAGGCTGAAATCAATCCCCTCGCAGCTTAACTTTGCAGAGCTGCTCCTGTCACTGCCCCGCATCCTGACCGTGAAAAAAAGCGGCAGGAGCATCGAGGCCTATTTTTCCGCAATAGCCGGTTCCGGCAATTTCCGGAGGGTGCTCGCCCCGGCCTTCAATGCGGTGATTTCCCAGAGGGCGGATGATTTCCCGGCTGACATGCTGTTTAAAAAGAGAAAGCGGCGCAGGGATATAATGAAGAGTTTCACGCTTTCCGGGGGACTCGCGACGATAACGGATGCAATTGCATCTGAAGAGGGCATCGAGGTTGCCACGGGAAAAGAGGTGCAGGCTGTCGCCGCCGCCGGAGACTCTTTTACGGTCACCACCACGGACGGGGAATGCTGTGAGTCCGCCTTTCTGGCGCTCGCCACGCCGGCCCCGGTTGCAGCGCGGCTCCTTCAGTCCCTCTTCCCCGGGGTATCAGGCCACCTTTCCCGCATCGGTGTTGCGGCGGTCGAGTCAATGGGTGTGGCCGTAAAGAAAGAGGCTGTTTCCATTGAACGGGTGGCGGGAATCATACCGGCTGAGGACAGTTTTTATTCTGCCGTCTCCAGGGACACGGTGCCGCATGACAGGTATCGCGGCTTCACCTTTCACTTCAGGCCGGGGGCGGCGGACCATGAAGCGAAGATCAGACGGGTATGCGAAGTGCTCGGGGTGCGGAGGGGGCAACTTGAGCATGTAATCCATAAGGAAAACGCGGTACCATGCCTCAGGCTCGGCCACGGGGAATTAATCAGCGCGATCGACAGCCTTGTTGCAGGCACCCGGCTTTTGCTGACCGGCAATTATTTCTCCGGAATGGCCATTGAGGACTGTGTCATCAGGTCGCTGAAAGAGTTCAGCAGGTTAAGGGCATTATAACAACTCTTTTCATTCCGGACCCTGACACCCTGTTACCCCGCCTTCGGCAGTTTCCTGAAGACCTTCCATCCCTTCAGCAGGTCTACGGCCCGCTGCAGTTGGTTGTCATTGTCTTCCGAGACCTCTGATGGGACGACTTCCATCTCTTTGTCGCTGTTTTTCTTCTCCCTGCCCTCATTATCACCCTTTTTCTTTTCATCGCCGTCTTCCCCGGAGACGTCGTTTATAAGATGTTTGCTCAGGTCCTTTTCTCTTATTACAGGGTGTGTTGCAGTGCCGTTCTTTGCCTCAAGCCGGACTATGATATCCGGGGTTATTCCCGTTGTCTGTATGGATCTTCCCTTTGGGGTGTAGTATCTCGCGGTTGTGAGCCTGAGGGCCGAGCCGTCGCTTAAGGGGATGACCGTCTGCACGGAGCCCTTGCCGAATGTCTGGGTTCCGAGGATCACGGCCTGTCCCCAGTCCTGCATTGCGCCCGCAACAATCTCCGAGGCGCTGGCGCTTCCTTCGTTGACAAGAACGACCATGGGGAGGTCAAAATAATGGTTGCCGTTTTTTGCGGTGAATTCCGTTTTGTCGCCGCTCCTGCCCTTTATGTATACAATGAGTTTTCCTTCCGGCAGAAACCGGCTTGACACATCCACGGCGCTTGTCAGAAGTCCGCCCGGATTGTTCCTGAGGTCGAGAACCAGGGCGTATATCTCTTTTTTGTAAAGGTCCGTCAGGGCTTTCTCGAGCTCCGAGGCCGTCTTCTGCTGAAACTGCGTGAGTTTTATATAGCCTATTCCTTCGTCGAGGACCCGGAATTTTACGCTCTTGATCTTGATAATGTCCCTGACAATGGTGATGTCCATGGGCTTGTCGAGGCCCTTCCGGATTATGGTTATTGTTACGGATGTGCCCGGCTTGCCCCTCAGCTTTGCAACAGCGTCAAAAAGGCTGATGTCCTTGGTTGATTCGCCGTTTATCTTGATAATCCTGTCCCCGGCCTTGACGCCCGCCTTGTGGGCCGGTGTGTCTTCAATGGGTGCTATTACGGTCAGTATCCTGTCTTTTATGCCGATCTGTATGCCGAGCCCCCCGAATTCACCCTTGGTGTCGATTTTCATTTCCTTGAACAGTTCGGGGGTCATAAATGAGGAGTGAGGGTCCAGGGAATTGAGCATGCCCTTTATGGCCCCGTAAACCAGGTCTTTTTCATCCACCTCTTCCACGTAGTTTTTCTTGACCAGTGAAAGGGATTCCGCAAATGTCTTTAAAGTCTTGTAATGGGTATCCTGGCCGGCATCTACATCTTCCAGCAGGCTCCAGTTGTTGTTAAGCAGTATAACGGTGAATACAAAGGTAATAATCAGTATCCATATAAAAGCTGTTGTGCGCCTGAACATTCTTCCTCCCTTGTACCGGAGAGACACGGATATATATCTCCAGATTTATATAAAATTTAATATCTCCTCTTTTTCCGTCCTTCTTTCTTCAGCCATGCCAGCGGGTTGACAGGCTTTCCTTTATACCTTATTTCAAAATACAGGCTTGGAACATTCAGCAGCCTTGACTTGCCGACTGTTCCAACCGCCTCTCCTCTTCTAATTATATCACCTGTCCTGTGAAATATCTCTGAAAGATTCCCATATAAACTATGATAGCCGCTGCCGTGATTGATAATCAACAGCAGGCCGTATCCCTTGAACCAGTCGGCGTATACCACCCTGCCGCCGGAGACCGCCCTGGGCCTGTCGCCGGGTCTTGCCTTGATTTCTATGCCGTTCTTGAAAACGGGTATGTTGAATTTGGGATCCCTGTACCTTCCGAAGGGGATAAGGACCCTGCCGTTGACAGGCCAGGCAAGGTGCCCCCTGAGTGACCTGAAGCCCTTGCCGCTGACCGATGCCGGGATCTTCTTTTTCCCGAGCCGCTTGATCATCTCCCGGAGTCTTTTTGATGACTCTTCAAGCTCCCTGATGGTCTTTTCGTATGTGCTCCGCTTGCTCCTTATCATTGCAAGGAGCCTGTCCTTTTTGACGCGCTCAGCCTGTAATTCCCTTTTCCTTTGCAGTGCCTCGGCCTTGTTTGCCTCGAGCCCCCTGTACAGGTTCTCCATCTTTCTCTTCTTGGAGTTGATCGCCCGTATCTTGCTGCCGTATGTCTTCATCTCCCTGCCGTCATGGTAGGCGATCAGGCTTAAATACCTGCTTTTTCTGATCAGGTCCTGGTAGTCCCTGGCCGAAAGGAGCAGAAGGACACTGCCGCCGTATTGTTCTTTATAAAGCATTCTCAGACGCCTTTTCAGGTATTGCCTGCTCTTCCGGGATTTGGCTTTGAGTGCGTCGATCTCCCTCGAAAGGCGCGCGATGTTCAACATTGTCTGGGAGATGCGTTTATCGTAATAGCGGAGTTCCTGCTGCTTTTTCTTGATGGTAGTGTTTATGGCTTCAATTCTTGAGAGTATGGATTTCTCTTTTTTTCTGGCTTCCTTCACCCTCTGCTTTTTTTCAATAAGCTGTTTCCGGATTTCAGAGAGTTGTTTTTTGGGGTTTGCGGCGTTCAGGTGCTGGAAGGGAAATGCGGCAAGGATGAAAAACAGAAGACATGACACGGGAAGGAGGACCCTGACCCCCCGCTGCCTGTAGCGTGTTTTATTTTTTTCACTCATGTGTCAGTATCTTATTCTGCCGACCGCGATAAAACTGCCCGCCAAACTCATTGCGGCACCTGCAATTATAATCGCTATATATGCCTGCACAGGAGGGGCTACCAGCAGTGTCCTGATTGAAGGCAGAATCTCAACGCCTTTCAGGGATATCACGGAATGGATGCCGAACAGGGCCGCGGCGCTGATCAGGCCGCCGGCGATACCGATGAACAGCCCTTCCATGAGAAAGGGCAGCCGGATAAACGTCCTTGTGGCTCCCAGCAGCTTTAAGGTCTCTATTTCATCTTTTCTCCTGTAAAAAAATATCTTTATCGTATTGTATGTAATGAATACAATGGCGACCAGTATCGCGCACCCGAGGAATACGGCGCTGGTCTTCAGGATGGTGGATAATGTATTCAGTGATGAAAGCCATTTTTCCCCGTATTGCACTTCTGCCACGCCCTTCAACTGCCTGATCTGTTCGGCCTTTTTCTTTACAACGGCCGGTTTCAGCAGATCTCTTTTCAGCCTGAGTTCAAAAGAGGAAGGCAGGGGATTTTCATCAAGTTCATCCAGGATGGAGGCGTTTTCTCCGAGTGTGCGGCGAAGCTCCCTGACGGCCTGCTCCTTTGATATGTATTTCACCTCGATGATGTCGGGGTCCTGCCGGAAGAGATTTTTCAGGTCATTTTCAGCTTTTGCCGTCAGGTCCCCGTCGAGATACACGACCATGCCGAAGCCCTTGGCCCACCGCTTGAGCGCGGAATCCACATTCAGCGTCACGGTTACAAAGGAGCTCAGTATCAGCAGTCCGATACTGACGGATAAAACAGTGAGAAGGTTTATCCACTTTTCATGCCAGATGCTTTTCAGGGCGGTCTGAAATCCATATATCAGTGTTCTCAACCCACAGCCTCCTTCTCGATATGCCTGTTGTGTAAATAAAGCACCCTGCGGCCTGTTCCGTGAAAGAGGGCGTTGTTGTGCGTGGCAATGAGAACGGTTGTGCCCCTTGCATTGATTTCCCTGAAGAGGCCCATGATGTTCCTGGAAGTATCCATGTCGAGGTTGCCGGTGGGTTCGTCCGCAAGAAGCACCGTGGGCCTGGATACCATGGCCCTTGCAATTACGATCCTCTGCTGTTCCCCGCCCGAGAGATGTTGCGGAAATACATGTTCCTTGTGCTTCAGTCTTATGTCTTTCAGTACGTTGTTTACGGTCTCCTTTATTTCCCTCGGTTGCATGTCGTGAATTCTCAAGGCAAGGGCGATATTGTCAAACACGGTCTTGTTGAACAGCAACCTGAAGTCCTGAAAAACTATGCCGACGTTACGCCTCAGAAAGGGTATGGTGCCCTGTTTCAGCTTTCCGACATCCCAGCCTGCCACGACTATTTGTCCGCTGTCAGGGCGTTCCGCACAATAGATGAGCTTGAGGAGGGTTGTTTTTCCCGCGCCGCTCGGGCCGGTTATATAGGCAAGTTCGCCTTTTTCTATGGTAAAGCTTATATCGTTCAGTACAGGATCGCCGTCATAGTATTTTGATACCCCGGAAAACTGGATCATGTTTTAAATTGAGTTCTTCACTGTCTCGACAATGTCGCCGGCGGTCAAGCCGTAACGCTTGAGCAAATCCCCGGGGCTGCCTGAACAGCCGAAGGTGTCGCGCACCCCGATCCGCCTGACGGTTACAGGATGGTTCTCCGAGAGGAATTCACACACGGACCCGCCGAGCCCCCCGATGACGGAGTGTTCCTCGGCTGTCACAATGAGGCCCGATGTCTCCGCAACCCTCAGCAGTGTCTCCTCGTCAAGGGGCTTTATTGTGGACATATTGACCACGCCTGCATCGATTCCCTCCCCGGCCAGTATCTCCGCGGCCTTTTGCGCGATGTCCACCATGATTCCCGCGGCGATAATCGTTACATCCTTTCCGATATGAAATACAAAGGCCTTTCCCGGAGTGAACGTGTAGTCATCGGGCATGACATAGGGCACTTTCGCACGTCCCAGCCTGACATACACAGGGCCTTTGTGATCCGCGACAGCACTGATCGCTGATGCCGTCTCAGATGCATCCGCGGGCACAATCACCATCATGTTCGGCAGCGCCCTCATCAGGGCGATGTCCTCAAGCGCCTGGTGCGAGGCCCCGTCTTCACCCACGGTTATGCCCCCGTGGGTTGCGACAAGCTTTACATTGGTGTTTGAGTAGCACACCGCAAGCCGTATCTGGTCCCATGCCCTGCCTGTTTCAAACACGGCAAACGTTGAGGCGAACGGGACTTTCCCGGTCAGGGCGAGACCCGCCGCGGTCCCTATCATATCCTGTTCGGCCACCCCCATATTAAAAAACCTGTCGGGGAATTCCCTGGCGAATTTAGCCGTCTTCGTTGAACCCGACAGGTCGGCGTCAAGTGCTACAATGTCCGGGCGTCTTTTGCCGAGCTCAAGCAGTGTCTCGCCGTAAGCATCTCTCGTGGCCTTGGGCTTCTTTTCCGTAATATGCCCTGAATGAGCCTGTACGGGGTTTTGCGCCTCCTGCCGCGTATTCTGAAGTTCAGTCATTATGAATCTCCTTTACCGCCCTGTCGAATTCCTCCCGGGTAGGCGCCACTCCGTGATATTCTACTTTATTTTCAAAGAAAGATACACCCTTGCCCTTGGTTGTGTTGGCGATTATTATGGACGGCCTGCCCTTTACTGTCTCAGCTTCCCCGAGGGCGTCGAGTATCTCCTGCATGTTATGGCCGTCTATATCCATGACGTGCCAGCCGAATGCAGCCCACTTGTCGTGCAGTGGTTCAATGCCCATGACCTTTTCAACCGGGCCGTCTATCTGCAGGCCGTTATTGTCGACAACCGCGCAGATGTTGTCGATTTTATAATGGGCCGCTGTCATCGCGGCCTCCCATACCTGGCCCTCCTGCACCTCTCCATCGCCCATAATACAGTATACCCGCGCGGGGTTGCCGTCAAGTCTGAGCCCCAGTGCCATGCCGTTGGCCACCGACAGCCCCTGGCCGAGGGAGCCGGTCGAGATTTCTATGCCGGGCAGTAGTGCAGAGCAGGGGTGTCCCTGCAGGGGTGAGCCGGTCTTTCTGAGGGTCTCGATGGTGTCTTCCCGGAAATAGCCGGCCTCTGCCATAATGGCATAGATCAGGGGAGCTGCATGGCCCTTTGACAGGACAAACCTGTCCCTTTCCTCCCATGAGGGGTCGCCGGGATTAAACTTCATCCTGGAAAAATATATCGCCACGGCCACATCCGCGGCAGACAGCGAACCGCCCGTATGTCCCGACCCTGCGAGCGTCAGCATATGCAGGATATTTATACGCACGTTTTTTGCTATTCTTTTTAATTCATTGATATCCGTGATCTTCCCTTCCGTCATCACACCCATACCTTCTCCTCAAAAATTATAATATGCCGGAACCGGGGCAGCCCGCCGCTGAAAATTGACGGACGTTAAATTATAAAATTTCCGGACGTTCAGAAGCAAGGAGAGGTCTTTCGGCGATCGCTTCCCCTGAACTTGCCAAGCGGGCTGAAATTTATATAAACTTCATACTGTAGGGCAAATTCATGGGAGGACGCGATGAAACCGTGTGGAAAAGCGGCAGTGTATTTGTTCACTGCAACCGCTGTAATGCTGCTCCTTATGCTCCTTCCGGCCGCGGCAGGGGCGGAGACGCCGGAGGAAAAGGGGCTTGCCATTGCGAGGCAGGCGGATGCGCGCGATAAGGGATTCAGGGATTCAACGGTCAGTCTGCTCATGACGCTCAAAAACAGGCACGGACAGGAAAGCATCCGCAGGATGCGTATCAAGACGCTTGAAGTGGAGGGGGACGGCGACAAAAGCCTGAGCATTTTCGACAGCCCCCGGGACGTCAGGGGCACGGCCCTCCTGACATACACGCACAAGTTCGGTGACGACGATCAGTGGCTCTACCTGCCCGCGCTGAAGCGGGTGAAGCGGATAAGCTCCAGGAACAAATCAGGCTCGTTCATGGGCAGCGAGTTCGCCTATGAAGACATTGCAAGCCAGGAAGTGGAAAAATACACTTACAAATGGTTGCGGGATGAAGTTTACAACGGCCTGGAGTGTTTCGTAATCGAGCGCTATCCGGTTGACAGGAAGAACTCGGGGTATAAACGCCAGGTGATATGGATTGACAAGAAAGAGTACCGCACATTAAAGGTGGATTACTATGACCGCAAGGACTCCCTGCTGAAGACCCTCACCCTCAGTGGTTACAGGAAGTACGGCAACAGGTTCTGGCGCGCCTCCGGCATGAACATGATGAACCACCAGAACGGCAAGAGCACGCGTCTGGAATTCTCGGATTACAGGTTCGGCGTCGGCCTCAGGGACAGCGATTTCAGCAGGAACGGCCTGAAGAGGGCGCGGTAGGGGACAGGGTGTCAGGCAACGGATACGCATCTGCCGGTGTGCCGCTGATGCTTGCCCTCGTGTTTCTGTTTTTTGTATCACGGGCGGAAGCCTGTGAATTGTCCGGCCATGCCACGGTGGAAGGCAGATTTTTTTTCAATGATGCGCTTTTTCCCGGACAGGAAGGGGAGAGCGCGTCTGTTGCCCTGCAGCCGGAATTTTACCACGGTCGGCAGAACGGCTCAGGCTTTACGTTTACCCCGTTTGCAAGATTCGACAGCGCGGACCCGGAGAGAAGCCATTTCGATATCCGCGAACTGAACTATCTGATGCTCGGCGATCAGTGGGAACTCACACTCGGTATCAGCAGGGTCTTCTGGGGGGTGACGGAGTTCGTTCACCTGGTGGATATCATAAATCAGACCGACTATGTGGAGGACATTGACGGGGAGGACAAGCTCGGCCAGCCCATGATTCATCTTTCCATACCGCGTGACCGGGGAGTCGTGGACATGTTTGTGCTGCCCTATTTCAGGGAACGCACATTCCCCGGTGAAAAGGGGCGCCTGCGCACACAGCCTGTGGTGGATACAGGCAGGCCCGTGTATGAAAGCGCGGCAAAGCAATATCATGTCGACCTCGCCCTCAGGTACAGTCTCACGGCAGGGAACTGGGATTTCGGGATTTATTATTTCAGGGGCACGGGCAGGGAGCCGGGACTGCTCTTAAGCACGGACAGCTCCGGCAGGCCGGTGCTTGTACCCTTTTACATGCAGATAGGCCAGACCGGCCTTGACGTGCAGGCCGTGGTGGGCGACTGGCTCTTTAAACTCGAATCGATTTACAGGACGAGCAAGGAAAGGGATTTCTTTGCAGGGGCCGCAGGCTTTGAATACTCAATGGTCAATGTGGCCTCCAGCGGCCTGGATGCAGGCCTGATAGCCGAATGGGCCTATGATGAGCGGGGTGAGGAGGCACCGATGCCCTTTGACAACGATGTAATGCTCGGCATCCGGCTGGCGCTTAATGATGCGGCAGGCACGGAGGCCCTCATGGGAATAAGCCGGGACCTTGACAGCAGGGACAGTGTTTTCTCTCTTGAATCAGGCAGGAGGCTCGGCGAGGCCTGGAAGATCACCCTCGATGCCTTTTTTGTGATTGATTCCTCGGAAGAAGATGCCGTCTATCCCCTGCGCGCGGATGACAACCTGCGTATAAGGCTGTCGTATTATTTCTGAATCTGCCTTAACGTTGCATAAACCGGCTGGAGAGCCCGCCGTAAAACCTTTATAAAGCGATGGGATATTGGAAATACGTCTCTGTTGCAGGAAGTAACGGGGAGTGAAATTGCAAAAGAGGTTGATATGCGTGCTGAATATTTCCTCAAGAAATCGCAGATAAAGCTTTTCCGCCGGGCTCTCCCGCCTGCGGACGATGGTGTTATGCAACTGTAAGGTCTGTAAGAGATGCACGGCAACATTAAGGGTTATTAACCTTTTCCCTCTCTGTCCGCTTTCATCAGCAGAACCGGAAGGAATAAAAAATCGAGGAGCAGGGCAAGCGTTATGGTAATGGCCGTCATCAGTCCCATCTCCGAATTGAGCTTGAATCCTGAAAATGAGAGCACCATGAACCCTCCCACCAGCGCCGCGGTCGTGACCCACATGGCTGTCCCCACAGTGTCAAAGGAATACCGTATGGCACCGGGGGGATCCGCGCCGGTTTCACGCCTGGCGCGGAGGTACTTGCTCATAAAGTGAATGGTGTCGTCCACCACTATGCCGAGGGTCATCGCCGCTATAACCGACAGGCTCAGTCCCGCCTGTCCCTCGACCGCGCCCCAGATGCCGAATGCCATGAAAGCGGGGGACAGGTTCGGTATCAGGCTCAGGAGCCCGAGCCTGACACTCTTCAGGGCAAGCATGAGTATGCCTGAAATCAGTACCAGTGCGCCGATGGAGGCGCCCAGCATGCTGTTGATGTTGCGCCCGGATATATGCGCCCAGATGATCGACAGTCCCGAGCCGTATGTGAATATTGCCTCGGGCGCATTCGCCTTGAGCCACCGCCGCGCCCTGTCGTCCATTTCCCGCAGTTCCCGGGTGGTTGAATCCCTCATGGTCACGATCATGCGGGTTGCGGACTTGTCTACATTGATCTGGTTGTTGAGGTCAAGGCCGAAGGGAAGCGACATCTCGTAGAGGAGGAGGTACTGGGCCGCCAGTTCCCGGTTTTCGGGTATTCTGTAGTAAGATTCATCGTCGCCGTGCATGTTCCTGTTCAGGCGCTTGAATATATCGGTGATCGTATTGACATTGACGACCTTCGGCTGCCTGCGGTACCATGCCGCAAATTTGTCCACAACGGACAGGTATGCAGGATCATTGATGCCCCCTGTCTCACCGGAATCCAGCGAGTATTCTATTATGTTGAAGCCGCTCAGGTTCTCCTGTGTAAAATCGGATGCCTTACGGATGTCATAACGCTCGTCGAAATACTTGATCCAGTCATCGTTCAGCTCAAGGCGCATAATCCCCGCTGTGAGGACGGCGATCACGATCAGCGCCGCCCGGAACAGGAATTCCCGGCGCCTGACCACCAGGTCCGCAAGGCGCATGCAGAGACCGCGGCCCTCCTCTTCAGCGGCCGCTCCTGCCCGCACCGGGAGCACGGCCATGAGCGCGGGCAGGAATGTAACTGAATATATCAGTGCCGCGGTGACACCCGCTGCTACTATATTGCCAAGATCGTGAAAGGGAGGGGCATCGGAGAAGTTCATGCTCAGAAACCCGATCGCCGTGGTGGCGCTGGTAAGAAAGACCGGCTGGAGGTTGATTCTCAGGGACTCGGCAACGGCATCCTCCTGTTTCATGCCCGCACGCATCCGGCGGAGCATCGTCACCAGAATGTGTACACTGTCGGCGACCGCCAGCACCAGGATGATGGTAGGGGCATTGGCTGAAGCAGGGTTCAGGGACATGCCGAGCCAGCCGGCCAGCCCCATGCCGCTGATCACGGAAAAGAGTATAACAACAAGTGTGGCAAAGGTGGCGGCAAGGGAGCGCAGCGACAGGCCTATTATCAGGAGGATGGCGAAAAACATCACGGGCACGAGTGTGGATATATCATCCCTCGTGGCCTCGGCAAAGGCATTGTCGAACATGATCGCCCCTGTAAGATACACGTCTGTGCCGGGATGCCGCGCCCTGAACTCATCCGCCATCCTGCGTGCGAATGCGGCAACCTCGGGCACCTCGTCCCTGGATTTGCGGGGCAGGAGAATATTGACACTCACACCCGCCGCATGCCCGGAGGGTGAGACCAGGCGGTTGACGAGAAGGGGCTCGGAGAGCGCGGCGGCACGTATTCTCCTGATATCCGCTTCCGTCAGGTCTGCGGCGTTCTGCACGAGGGGTTCAACGATAAGTTCGTCTCCCTCCGCCCGGGTATACTGGAAATTCGTGATTGAGTCCACACGGTTGGAATAAGGTATCTGCCAGGAGGCCTCGGTGAGTTCCTCTATTGCTGCAAGCGTTTCCCCGGTAAAGACATCGCCGTCTTTCGGCGCGATGACAAAAAGGACATTGTCAATCCTGTTGTAAGTATTCTCCAGCGCCTCCAGGGCCTGCAACTGAGGGTCTTCCCTGCTGAAGAACACCCTCAGGTCGTTATTGAATGTCAGAAACCGCGTGCCCGCCGCGGCACCCAGTACAAGCACAACTGTGAGGGCGATTATCCACCACCTGTACCTGAGCACCCACTTTCCCCAGACTCCCTCCAACTGTGTCATCTCATAATCGCCGCACCGGTTTATGCATCATTAAGTTTAATACACACCTTCACCATTGAACACCACCCTTATTGTCCTGAACAGGATAACAATATCCAGCCACAGGTTCCAGTTTCTGACATACCATGAGTCAAGCACCACCCTGTAATCATACCCGGTGTTGTTCCTCCCGCTGACCTGCCACAGGCCGGTAATGCCCGGCAGTACCCCGAAGCAGAGTTTCGCCTGCTCCCTGTAGTAAGCATCTATCTCCCTTTTTGTAACAGGCCTCGGCCCTACAAGGCTCATCTCCCCCTTCAGCACATTGAATATCTGCGGCAGTTCGTCAAGAGACGTCCGCCTCAGAAACCTGCCGATTTTAGTAATCCTCGGATCATTTCTGAGTTTCCAGTTGTGCTTCCATTCATTCCTTGTCTCCTCGCTGCTCTGCAGCAGGCTGTCAAGCCTCTCTTCGGCGTCGCTGAACATCGTTCTGAATTTATAGCACTTAAACGGCCTGTCGTTTTTCCCCCGCCGCTCCTGTGAATATATGACGGGGCCGGGGGAACTGATCTTGATCAGTGCGGCGATTATCATCATGGGGACGGCAAGAAAGATAAGCAGAATCACGCTGACGAACAGATCGAAAACCTTCTTAATCAAGATATTGGCCGGCTGCGCAAGGTTGTTCTTTACCTCAAGGCCGATCGCCTGTTCCTGGAAAAAATGCTGCAGGTTCGTCCCGAGCACGGTTATTCCGAACAGGTCGGGGATGAGAATGATATTCCGGGCCTTGTGCTGGAGCCTGTTGACAAGGGAAATGAATTTGTTCTTTTCACAGCCGGGCATTGCTATCACGATATCCTCAATCCCGCACCTTCCGATGTATTTATGCGCCTTGTCCACCCCTGCGTGTATCTTTACACCGCCGATCCTGCCGCCTATCTTTGCGGGGTCATCATCAAGAAAGCCGACGACATTCAGGCCGAGGTTTTTATCTCTCTTCAGGGCATTAAAGATAAGCTCTCCGGTTTTGCCCGCCCCGAGAATGAGAACCTTGCTTTTAAGCAGGCCGACGAATATCAGAAACTTCTTGGCGTTGAGCCTGACCGCCGGAAAAACAGGAATGGATATGATACCCATCAGCACCAGGACGGTTCTTGAGACCCGCTCTCCGACCTTGCCGAGATACAGTATGGAGAATGTGGCAAGGGTGGCGAAGAAGATGACCTTCCACAGCATCTTTACCTCATCCCAGAATGAAAACCTCTTTGAATACAGCCCCTCGTAGGCAAGAAAAAAGAGCCATACAGGAAAGACCCACCAGAAAAATGTAAAGCTCTCGTGAGGATATACCGGAAACTCATGGAAGCGGGGCAAAACATCCTTTCTGAGGAATATCGCGCCCTGAAGCACCATGAAGATAGTGAGCGTATCTATTATGAAAAGTGCAAATATCCCCAGACTTCTTTTGGTCATATTTGTGAAGCCCTGTTCGGAACAGCTTTTAACAATCCACAGGGCCGCTGTGTCTTATATCCCAAAGAATAACAGGTCGCCGGCATCAGAAAGATTATAGTGCTTATATTGGAATACGTCAACGTTACCACCGGCGCTTCGGGACCCGGTTCTCAGCGTAAAGCGGCAGAGGCATGTATCCGTGCTTGAATTATAAGTTCAAAGCATGTCATAATTTTGCTTGTTTAACCCTTTATCCAAACATCATGAAGAAAAAGATCATTTACACGATTGCGGTGCTGTTCACAGCCTTGGGGAGCCTGGTATCCGGCCTTCATATGGCTTACGGCGCCGTGCTGCTCGACAGGGTTGTTGCGACCGTCAACAGCGAGGTTATAACCTGGAGTGAACTGGTGAACATGATCAAACTGGAGGGAAAGGCATACATAGAGAAGGGCTCCCCTGAGGAAAGGCGGAAAAGGATACGGGAGCTTGAGAAGCCTTTCCTTAACAAACTGATTCAGATGAAGCTCGAGCTTCAGGAGGCCCGTGAAATGGGCCTTTCCGTGAGTGATGCCGAGATTGACAGCGCTGTGGAGGACATCCGGAAAAAATTCGGTCTGACGCAGGAGGCGCTTCTGGCCTCTCTCAGTGCGGAAGGGATGTCTCTGGAGGATTACAGGGCCAGGCTGAAAGAGCAGATTCTCATATCAAAGGCGGTGAATTATGCCATCAAGTCCAGAATCGTGATTACAGACAGGGAAATCCGGGAATATTACGAGGCCAACAGGGAAAGGTTCACCGGCAAGGAAAAGGTGAGGATAAGACAGATATTCTTTGCAGCTCCGGCAGACGACTCCCGGAAGGGGGCTGTCGAGGCCCGGGCCCGGGAAATAATGCAGAAGATCCGAAAGGGGGAGGACTTCGCCAGGCTTGCGATTCAGTACTCCGAGGGCCCCAACAGGCAGTCCGGGGGGGATCTCGGTTATATAAGCCGCGGCAGCGCGCTCAGGGAAGTCGAAGATGTGGCCTTCGCGCTGAAGACCGGGGAGGTCAGCCAGCCGTTCTGGGGGCCCGGGGGCCTCCGTATAATAAAGGTCGAGGACAGAATAGAAGCCGGCGGCATGGAAAAGGCCAGGGAAAAGATAAAAGATATCCTTTTTAAAAAGGCTTTTGAGGCAAGGTACCGTGAATGGAGCGCAGCGCTGAGGGAAAAGGCCTATGTGGAGGTGAAGCTTTAACCTTGTTAACGTTCCAGGGCCCGGCGGTTCAGCACTTATAAGGCGACGGGGATACTCTCCCCCCTGTGTTGAGGGGGATGAAGGGCTATTTTGAATCCATATATACTTTAAGGAGTAATCTATGTTGCAAGATGATGTGAAAATCGGACTCACCTTTGACGATGTGCTTCTGATGCCTGCAAAATCGGATGTCCTTCCGGCCGAGGTGAATATAAGCACACAGCTTACACAGAATATCAGGATAAACGCCCCTGTTGTAAGCGCTGCCATGGACACGGTGACGGATGCCAGGCTTGCCATCGCGATAGCAAGAGAGGGAGGTATCGGGATAATCCACCGGGCCATGTCCATAGCCGCGCAGGCGATGGAGGTGGACAAGGTCAAGAAATCAGAAAGCGGCATGATTGTTGATCCGATCACATTACAGCCTGATGAAAAGATATCAAAGGCGCTTGCAATAATGGAAAAATACAGGATATCCGGGGTCCCCATCACCAGGGGCGGAAGGCTTGTCGGGATTTTAACCAACAGGGATCTTAAATTCGAGACCAACCTTCAGAAAAAGGCATCGGAAGTCATGACCAGCAAGGGGCTTATAACCGCCCATGAGGGGATCACCCTCGAGGAGGCCAAGGAGATACTCCACAAGCACAAGATAGAAAAACTGCCTATTGTCGGCAAGAACCGGATCCTGAAGGGACTGATAACCATCAAGGATATTGAAAAGAGGGAGAAATATCCGAACTCCTGCAAGGACGAGCTCGGACGTCTCAGGGTGGGGGCCGCTCTCGGCGTGGGAAAGGACACCCTTCCCCGTGCAGCAGCCCTGATTAAGGCGGGTGTGGATGTGCTGGTTGTGGACACTGCCCACGGACACTCCAGAAGGGTTATCTCCACTGTCAGGGAACTGAGGAAGAGATACCCTGACCTTGAGCTGATAGCCGGCAATGTGGCGACTGCCGAGGCAACAAAAGACCTTATAGACGCAGGCGCCAATGCCGTGAAAGTAGGGGTCGGACCGGGTTCAATATGCACAACGAGGATTGTTGCCGGCGCGGGGGTCCCGCAGATCACGGCGATCAAGGAGTGCTCGGAAGTTGCCGATGCAGCAAATGTGCCGATTATTGCGGACGGGGGGATCAAGTACTCCGGTGATGTGACAAAGGCGATTGCCGCAGGCGCAAGCTCTGTTATGATCGGGGGGCTGTTTGCCGGCACAGATGAAAGCCCCGGCGAACTGATGCTTTACCAGGGCAGGACATACAAGGTGTACAGGGGCATGGGCTCCCTCGGCGCCATGGAAGCCGGCAGCAGGGACAGATACGCACAGGATAAA
>WFVK01000039.1 GCA_015491705.1 Nitrospirota bacterium
CGTAAAACCTTTATAAAGCGATGGGATATTGGAAATACGTCTCTGTTGCAGGAAGTAACGGGGAGTGAAATTGCAAAAGAGGTTGATATGCGTGCTGAATATTTCCTCAAGGAATCGCAGATAAAGCTTTTCCGCCGGGCTCTCCAGCATGCGGGCGATGGTGTTATGCAACTGTAAGGATAACATTGCATATGCGGCAGGCGGGCTTGCCTCTGTAGATAATTCAATGCAACAAACGTGAGGATTGTTGATTTATGTGCGGAATATTCGGGTTTTTCTCGAGGAACGGAAAGATTACATCAGATGAGGTCCGCGCGGCTTCGGAGGCCCTGCATCACAGGGGCCCCGACAATGCAGGGGCTGTCTTTTTTGAGGCCGGCAAAGCCATGAGGTATCCCGCCGGCTCAATCCCCGACGGGGAATGGTCTTCCGTCCTGGCGCATACCCGCCTGAGCATTATTGATCTCAGCCGGGCGGCCGACCAGCCCATGAGCAATGAAGACGGGTCGCTCTGGATCGTTTATAACGGCGAGATATATAATTTCAGGGAGATAATGGCTGACCTGAAGGCCCGCGGCCATACATTCATATCCAGGTCGGATACAGAGGTGATAATACACGGGTACGAGGAATGGGGCACTGATGTCGTGTGCAGGCTCAGGGGCATGTTCGCCTTTGCATTGCTGGATCAACGGAGGGGCAGGCTCATTGTTGTCCGTGACAGGCTCGGCGTCAAGCCGGTGAAGTATTTTTCCGGCGGCGGGAGGTTTGTCTTTGCCTCTGAGCTCAAGGGCATTCTGCATCTCGTCCCCCGCAGGCCCGATACGGGGTCCCTGAACAGGTTTCTTACCCTCAAGTATATCCCTTCACCCGGTACCATCCTTGAAGGGGTAAGAAAGGTCTCCCCGGGGGAGATGCTGGTGTATGATGTTGATTCCGGGAAGCTTGAGACCAGTATATACTGGAAACCCGCGTTTTATCCCAAAAGCCGTTTTTCATTTGAGGAGGCAAAAGAGGGTTTCACTCAGCTTTTATCACAGTCGGTCAATATCCGTACAATCTCCGACGTGCCTGTGGGCGTGTATCTCAGCGGGGGCATGGATTCAAGCGCCATTGTTTCTTTTCTGAGGCATAACGGCATGGAGGATATAAAGACCTTTACGATTAAATTCGACCGGCAGGGCTATGATGAATCAGAATACGCAAGGACCGTTTCACGGCTCTTTCAGACAAGCCACCACGAGTTCGCCATCCCCTCTCTGTCGTATGATGATGTGCGGAAAATAATAAGTTCCCTGGATGAGCCTTTCGGAGACCCTTCATATATCCCTACTTATTTCCTGTCCGGCTTCACCTCCGGGCATGTAAAGGTGGTGCTCTCCGGTGACGGAGGGGATGAACTGCTCGGCGGATACAAGAGATATTTTATCCATGCCCGCGGGAGGGTGCTGGATCTTCTCCCCCGCCTGAATACGGGTTTCATAAAAAAGCTGCCGCCGGAAATCAATAAGAGGACATTTACGGGAAAGGTGCAGAGGATCGCCGAAGACATCTCTGCAGGATACTGGGGGGCCTACCTTCTCAGGTTCAACGGAATGAGCGACAGTTTCAGGAGATACGTAATGACCCCGGACATGTACAGGGCCGCCGGAGGACTTTCGATGGAAAGCCTCCTGGGGGATTTAAGTGATTTCAGCAATATCCGGGATACGATCGAACGATTTATATGGATAGACCTTCAGACATATCTGCCGGATTATATACTCGCAAAGACCGACCTTGCGCTTATGGCACATTCCGTGGAAGGCAGGAATCCGTTTGTGGATTATAAACTGGTTGAGTTTTCCAACATGCTGCCCCCGGCATATAAGTTTAAAAACGGCGGCAAGCATATTCTCAAGAGCATTCTTTCGGAATATCTGCCTCATGAACTGATCCACAGGAAGAAGATGGGCTTCAGCCCGCCGATCAAATACTGGTTCAGGGAGAATGCCGGGCTTCTGTATGAAATATTCTCTGAAAGGGATTTTGTATCAAAAGATATATTTGAATTAAAGAAGATACATCAACTGATCGAGAGGTTCAGAGATACGGAGATGAACATATCCGAGCAGTTATGGTTGATAATAGTGCTTGAATTGTGGAGAAGGGAATATAAGGTATGAGGTCAGGTGGGGATCCCTGCAGTAACGAGTATCATCTGATGGGATAGTTGGTTTGATTTGATATGGAATTTTTGCGGTTAAGCTTGGTTCTTTGCTGGAGGAGGAACACGGGAAATACTATGCCGGCGAAAACTTCGGGATACTTAACCTTAACGTTGCATAAACCGGCCGGAGAGCCCGTCGTAAAACCTTTATAAAGCGATGGGATATTGGAAATAGGTCTCTGTTGCAGGAAGTAACGGGGAGTGAAATTGCAAAAGAGGTTGATATGCGAGCTGAATATTTCCTCAGGGAATCGCAGATAAAGCTTTTCCGCCGGGCTCTCCGGCATGCAGGCGATGGTGTTATGCAACTGTAAGGTTAACCTTGCATTGCGGGAAAATATGCAGCAGCTTAGCTTAAATTCACGGACAGCATAAATATGAAAGCAGATAAGATTAACCTCATGATTCTCATTGTGAGCATGCCTGTCGGCGGTGTCGAGACACAACTGCTGTCCATTGCCGGAAGGCTCAGCAGAGAGAGATATAATATCACGATATGCTGCATAAAAGAATTGGGGGAACTGGGGAGAAAAGCCGCAGAGACAGGCATAAATACAATAAGTCTTGATCTGATGAAGAGCAGCAGGTTCAGCCCGGACATAGCGTTGCAGGTATCAAGGGTACTGAAAGAACATAACATTCATATCTTATGGACGCACCAGTACGTGGCGAATCTCTACGGCAGGCTGGCTGCACTGGCGGCAAAGACCCCTGTTGTAATCTCCAGCTTTCATGCCCTTTACGATACTCCCAAATTTCACAGGAGATTATTCAACTATCTTCTCTCTAAAAAGACGGATGCACTGGTTGCCGTCTCTGAAGCAGTCGCCTCTGACATGATTTTGCATGACAGGGTGCGAGCCGGACAGGTAAGAGTGATTTATAATGGTACGGACCTCTCCATGTTTGATATCCCGGAATCAAAAGCAGATTGCAGGAAAAAACTTGGATTGCCTGAAGATGCGGTCATAGTAGGAACCATAGGCAGGATGTCGGGTGAAAAAAATCAGAAAATCATGATTGAAGCGCTTAACAAACTGCCGGCAAATGTAAAAGGCATGATAATCGGGGACGGTCCCCTGAGAAGGACACTGGAGGAGGCCGGAAGTGAACGATTTTATTTTACCGGCCATGTAGAGTACAATCTGGTTCCCGTTGTCCTGAAGGCTATTGACATATATTGTTCCACATCGCTGTGGGAGGGCTTCGGAATAGCGCTTGTGGAGGCAATGGCGGCGGGACTTCCCATTGTTGCATCGGATATTGCTTCACACAGGGAAGTACTTGATGATGCCGGAATATTCACGCCGCCGGATGATGCAGAGCTGATTGCAAAGACGATACAGACATTAATTGATGATTCTTCCGTAAAGGACACTCATAGTGCAAGAGCGAGGGAAAGGGCAAAGATTTTCTCGATAGACAGTACCGTAG
>WFVK01000040.1 GCA_015491705.1 Nitrospirota bacterium
AGACATTCCATTACCAAAATGTCTTATCTTCATTTTACATCCACCGAGACATACAGAAAACGCGTTATCCAGTTGGGAGAGTCTCCGGAGAGGGTTTTCAATGTCGGGGCACTGGGCATTGACAACATAAAAGAAACCGGACTTCTTGAAAAGGATGAACTGGAAGACCTGCTGAATTTTAAATTCGACGGAAAAACCGCCCTGGTTACATACCATCCGGTTACGCTGGAATACGGTACCCAGGGGAGGCAATTCAGGGAGCTATTGAAGGCCCTTCAGGACATGGATGAATTAAAGATCATCTTTACAAAACCAAACGCTGATAGAGGCGGAAGGGAGATTGCAGGGTTAATGGATGAGTTTCAGGGAAACCATCCCGGGAAAACAGTATCATTCACATCCCTCGGAAGACTGAAGTATCTGTCTGTAATGAAATATGTTGATGTGGTTGTTGGAAACTCCTCAAGCGGAATCATAGAGAGTCCCGCTTTCAAAAAACCGGCCGTAAATATCGGGGACAGGCAGAGGGGGAGAATAAAGGCTGAGAGCATAATTGATTGCAGGTGCGCTAGGGAAGATATAACGGCTGCAGTCAGAAAGGCACTGTCTCCTGATTTTCAGAGCTTGTGCAGAAACATAAGAAACCCTTATGGAACCGGGGGGGCGTCCGGGAGGATCGTCGCCATTCTGAAAGAGATATTATCCGGCCCCATAAACCTGAAGAAAGGATTTTTTGATATCAGAAACGTTTCAGAGGATGAGATACGGCGCGCTGAAACCGCGGACACCGGGGAACCTGCCGATGCAGAAAGATATATTCATTGCTGAAAACGAATCCATCAAGGATGTATTGAAAAAACTCGACAGGACGGCCGAGAAACTCCTGCTGGTCACGGACCCCGAAAACAGGCTTCTCGGGACCGTAAGCGACGGCGACATAAGGCGCTATCTGTTGAAGGGCAAGAGCCTCAACGACAGTATCGAAAACGTCTATTACAGGAATCCCACGTTTCTCAGGAGAGGCGAGTTTTCCATGGAAGCCGCAAAAAAGATATTTCTCAGGAAAAAAATCGATCTTATCCCGGTCGTAGATGAACAGGGCACCGTGGTTGATTACATAATCTGGAACCAGGCATTCTCGGAACATGCACGGCCCCTGAAGAACGGCAGGATAAAGGTGCCCGTGGTTATTATGGCAGGGGGCAGGGGGACAAGGCTGGAGCCTTTCACAAAGATTCTTCCCAAACCGCTGATACCCGTAAATGACAAGCCTATTATCGAGTTAATCATTGAGGAGTTCAAGAGGCAGGGGGGGAAGATATTCTACCTGATCCTGAACTCGAAGGGGGAAATGATAGAGGCGTATTTTAACGGCGTTGAAAAGGATTACGAAGTAAGGTTTGTCAGAGAAAATGATTTTCTCGGGACGGCGGGGGGGCTGAAGCTGCTCAGGAGGATGAAGACGGATGTCTTTATCGTCACAAACTGCGACGTTATTGTCAAGGCCGATTTTCAGCAGGTTATAACCATGCATAAAAGGCAGAACGCCGTGATGACGGTACTTTCTTCAATCCAGCACCACAGGATACCCTATGGTGTTATAAATTTCAGGGAGAAGGGGCTGGTGACCGACATACACGAAAAACCCGAATATACCGTGATGATAAACACAGGCGTATATGTACTGAGCAGGGAGGCGGTGCGGTTTATCCCGGAAAACACGCTTTTTGACATGACCGACCTGATCAAGAAGCTGATCAGAAACAACAGGAAGGTGGCGACATACCCGGTGAATGAGAATGACTATATCGATATAGGGCAGTGGGAGGAATACAAGAACGCCGTGGAAAAACTGGGTGTATTCAGACAGGGAGTGTAAGGTGAATACAGTGATACACGGGGGCGGCTCTTGAGAATACTGCTTGTTGTATATGACAACGGGTCATATATCAGCTGGTTCCCCCAGGGTCTGGCCTATATAGCCGCGGTATGCAAAAAGGCCGGACATGATGTGGTCATATACAACCAGGATGTTTATCACTACCCTGACAGCCACCTGACGGAATATCTTGCAGAGAACCGGTTTGATGTCGTCGGAGTAAGCGTTATCGCAGGATATTACCAGTACCGGAAACTCCTGAAAATCTCCGAGGCGATAAACGCTGTTCCCGAGCGCCCTTTTTACATCATAGGCGGTCACGGCCCCTCACCGGAACCCGGTTATTTTCTCAAAAAGACCGGGGCCGATATGGTGATCATTGGTGAGGGTGAAAGGACGATAATCGAGGTAATGCAGGCGCTCCATGAGAAAAAAGGATTTCAGGATATCAAGGGTATTGCATACATTGAAAACAACAGGCTGGTAATGACAGGACGCCGGCCCCTTATAAGTGATATCGACGGCATACCTTTTCCCGCTTATGAAATGTTTCCCATGGATCACTACACATTGCTGAGGATGCCCAATATAAGAGGCACCGAACGCTGCATACCGGTTCTTTCCGGAAGGGGCTGCACCTTTAAATGCAGCTTCTGTTACCGCATGGATACCGGGTTCAGGCCGCGCTCGGCGGACAGCATAATAGAGGAGATAAGGCTGCTGAAGAAAGACTACCATGTCGCTTACATAGCATTCGCAGACGAACTTCTGATGAGTTCGGTAAGACGGACAGAGGAACTGTGCAGGGCCTTTATAAGGGCCAGACTGGATATCAGGTGGGACTGCAACGGCCGTCTTAACTACGCCAGGCCCGACGTGCTCAAACTGATGAAGGAGGCAGGCTGTGTTTTTATTAATTACGGAATTGAGGCTGTAGACGACACTGTACTGAAAAACATGAACAAGGCCCTGACAGTTAAACAGATCGTTACCGGGGTGGAGAATACGCTTGCGGCAGGCATCAGTCCCGGACTCAATATCATATTCGGCAACATAGGGGATAACAGGGAAACCCTGAAAAAGGGGGTGGATTTCCTGTTGAAATACGACGACCATTCACACCTGAGAACCATCCGGCCGGTCACGCCATATCCGGGCTCACCGTTATATTACCGTGCAATCAGGGAGGGTCTCCTGAGGGATGTTGAAGATTTTTACGAGAATAAACATCTCAATTCGGACCTGCTGGCCGTTAATTTTACGGATATGACGGACGAGGAGTTCCACAGGGAGTTGCTGCAGGCCAATACAACACTGATGAAACATTACTACGGCAGCAAACTGCGCAGGGGGATACAGGACGCCGAAAACCTGTACCTTAACATGGATACGTCTTTCAGGGGGTTCCGCGATGTATAACAACAGGAGCATTCTCGGGATTATTCCTGCACGCGGCGGTTCAAGGGGGCTGCCTGGGAAGAATATACGGCAGATCTGCGGCATGCCCCTGATCGCATGGACCGTGAAGCAGGCCCTGTCATCGAGGTACCTTGACAGCGTGATTGTAAGCACGGATGACCATGAGATTGCAGATATATCAGAAAAATACGGTGCGGAAGTGCCTTTTTTAAGGCCGGAAAAACTGGCAGGCGACTGTACCCCCATGATAGACGTGATTCTGCATGCAGTGGATTTTTATAAAAATAAAGGCATGACGTTTGACTGTATAGCCCTCCTGGAGCCCACTTCACCCCTCAGGAAGATTGATGATATTGACCGTGCCATAGAGAAACTGATCCGTCATGAAGCAGAAGCCGACAGCCTTGTGAGCCTCGGCGAAGTGAGTCTGGAGCATCCGTCCATAATGAAGAGGATAACAAGGGGGTATGTAAAGCCCTATGAAGCCGGTGCAGGAATTATAACGAGAAGGCAGGAGCTTGACCGTGTGTTTTTCCCTTATGGGGTCATCTATCTTTCAAAGACGGCGACGCTGATGGAATACGGGACATTTTACCAGCGGCGGACCATCCCGTTTTTCATCGAAAGATGGCAGAACTATGAAGTGGACGACATATATGACTTTGTATGCATTGAGGCCGTGATGAGCCTGATGCTGCATAAACCGGCAGCAGAGTCTGGCGTAACACCTTTATGCCACTGCAAGCTAAACCCTGAGAGGAAGGAGTCATGTACATGAAGGCCTTGCAGATCGGATTGGGTTCAATGGGTAAAAGAAGGATAAGAAACCTTTTATCACTGGGAATAAGGGATATAACCGGTTTTGACAGGAGGAAAGACCGGCGCATGGAAGCGGAAGACAGGTACCATATTCAGACGACCGCTGAACTTACGCCTGATATGCTGTCAGCGAGCGATATCCTTATTGTTTCAACTCCTCCGGACAGCCATCTTGAATATCTGAAGCTGGCGGTGGAATACGGCAGGCCCGCCTTTGTTGAGGCCAGTGTCATCAGGGAGGGGCTTGAAGAGGTCTCAGAACGCGCAAAGAAACAGAATACATTGATTGCGCCCTCCTGCACTTTCCGGTTTCATCACGGTGTCAGGACCGTCAGGGATATTGTACTGAGCGGGAAATACGGCAGGCTCTGCAATTTTGTCTATATTATGGGCCAGTATCTTCCCGACTGGCATCCATGGGAGGACATAAGGGATTTCTATGTCAGCAAAAGACAGACCAGTGCCAGCAGGGAAATGGTGCCTTTTGAACTGACATGGCTTCTTGACATCACGGGATATCCGGAAGAGGTATTTGCATTCTACGGCAGGACATGCGATATGGGTGTTGATATCGATGATACTTACAATGTGAATCTCAAATTCAACGGTTTCCTGGGCACCCTTGTGGTTGATGTTGTTTCGCGTTTTGCCACGAGAAGCCTTGTCATGAACCTCGAAAAGGCGCAGATAAGATGGAACTGGGAAGACAGGGCGGTCAGGCTCTATGACGCGGAAAACAGGACCTGGGAGCATTTCCGCGAGCCCGCGGGAAGGGCGGAATCGGATTACAATGACAATATTATAGAGGAGATGTATGTTGATGAGATGAGAGCGTTTATCGATGCGGCAAGAGGCATCAGGCCGTTTCCCAATACGCTTGATGAAGACATATGGATACTCAATGTCCTTGAAAAGGCGGAGCAGACCAACAGGGGCGCAAGCCTGGGGAGGGTTAAGCTTAAGTTGCATAAAGCGGCGGGAGAGCCTGTTTGAGGTTCAGGGTTCAGCGGTTATAAGGCGACGTGTTTCCCCCTTAGGTTAAGGGGGATTAAGGGGGTTATTTAATATGCCGTGCGGAGTATTTCCTCGGGGAATTGCAGATAAAGCTTTCCCGGCGGGCTCTCCCGCCCGTGCGCGGTGTTTTTATGCAAGTGTAAGGTGAAGACTGATGAATTGTCGTACAGGCATTGATCTGTATAAACGGGCCGGGAATATTATTC
>WFVK01000041.1 GCA_015491705.1 Nitrospirota bacterium
CAATAATGCCGCATCCCTGAGATTCAGCCCTGACGGGACGGTGTCTCCTATAGGCAGCTATATATATCTGCAGTACAATCTCCCGGATACAGGCTATACATTCTGTGTTGAGCTTGAATCAACCGTTAAATTCAGCCTGTATATGTGGCGTGGAGATGCAGACAATACAAGTGAAACGGAGTGGCAGAAGATAAGGGGTGGCAGAAGATAAAATGAAGCCGACAGAAAAAATAACAGGTAATGAGGTGAAAATAAAACGCAGATATGGTTTCCATTCACTGTTGCCGGTAAAAAATGCCGGCAGGGGGTTTACGCTGGTTGAAGTGATGATTGCAATGGTTGTGCTGCTTGTCGGCATGATCGGTGTAATGTCCATGCAGTATTTTTCGGTGAGGGGCAATGCCGCCAGCAGGGAGTTGAGAATAGCCACAAACCTGAGCCAGCAGGCGCTTGAAAACCTGAAGTTGACTCCATATGCAAGCCTGCAAAGCATGACGAACCAGCCGGCTCCGGCGGGAGTGGCTATCACAGGCAACGTCCAGTTTTCCAGCTCATGGTGGGTTGTGCCGGACTGCGTGGGGCTGGCGGATAACGGCGATACGTGCAATGCCAATGCCCCTGCGTGTGCGAGCGACCCTGACAGTACACTGATGGTGCCGGTTTCCGCAATACGGGCGAGGACATGCTGGACCGACAGTAATGGAGTAAACCATTCCGTAACTCTTGACACAATAAGGTGGGATGAAAATGTACCAAGTCCGTAAAAATAACAGGGGATTCAGTCTTGTCGAGCTGATGGTTGCCATTGTTGTCAGCACCATTCTCATTGCCGCGGTCTCTGCAACATATATTGCACAGAACCGTTCATATGTTGCTCAGGAAAATGTAACGGAAATAAACACACAGGCTAAGATCGCCATTGATGTAATGGCAAACGATATAAAAACCGCAGGCTTCGGCGTACCTGCAGATATGAACCAGGATGCCGTAAATGGTCTGACAACGGTTGTGAGCTTCATCGACAACAGCGACGCCCCTGATGCCATTACAGTTGTAGGCGGTTTCAGAATGCTGGGCACCCTGTGGCCCGCCCTGGGCGCGCCTTCTACTATATCATGTGCTGCTCAGGGCGCGTATGTGCCTCTGGGTTCAACAACGGTCCGCATAGACTACGTTGATTCCGCTGATATCTTTAATACCGATGACAAGAGATCCATTAGTATCGACGGGATAAATTATGCCACGGTCGCAAACGTCTCCGATACCGACGCTACCATCACACTCGACCGCCCACTGTCCCAGGATTTCCCGTTGCTGGACACGGACGGTGATGGTAATTGCGATACAGGCCGCCCTGTTTACGTGGTAGAAGATACAACCTTCTGCGTGGACGGCAATGGCGTCCTCCACAGGATAAGAAGAAGAGCAGATATGACCACGTGTACGCCGAGTGTAACTTCCGACGATGATGTGCTTGCCGAAAATATAGAAGACCTTCAGTTTGCTTATGCGGTAGATACCGATGGCGACGGGCAGATAGATGATCTGAACGGCGACGGCCTCATCGATGACCAGGATTATCTCATCAGCGGCAACGGAGTAGACCCTGTAACAATCAGGGCTGTGAGGATTAATGTGCTCGCAAGGGCCGAAAGGGAAGATGTTAATTATCAAGGAATGGGCAACCCGCCGTCACTTATAGAAAACCGCAACCATGCGGCAACAAACGACAATTTCCGCCGCAGGTGGTGGCAGACGGTTGTAACTATAAGAAATCAGTGAGGTGAAATTATGTTGAAAAGACAAGAAAATGGCTATATCCTCGTCACTGTTCTGCTTTTACTGCTTGTGCTGACGATTGTCGGCATGTCGGCGATCGGCACCAGTTCCCTTGAAAACATGCTGTCAGGAAACATCAGGATCAAGGAGAGAAACATCGCAAAGGCAGAGGGAGGCGCCGACATCAGCACGGCTGTAATTGAACGGACCGTGAGAACGCAGGATACGAAAAATTTTGCAACTATTATTAAAGACCCGAATCTGCCAACGGAGCTGAGGTCCTCACCCTTTGATCCTGATGATACCGATGACACCAATATTCCCGATACCGACCTGGCCATTGATATACATCCGGGCAACGCGGGAGATGATGTCCTTGTTGATATCGACAAGATGTACACCAAGTGGATAGGCGGCACTGCAATAGAGTTCGCCTCCGGATATGAAGGCGTAGGCAAAAGCGGCGGCAGGGGGTTTTACACCTTCTACAGGATAAACTCCACAGGCAATGACCTGGCCTCATCGAGTTCCTGTGTCGGATGTATTTACCGGTATGTGCCGAAGTAACGGGGGAAAACATGAGAGAGATAATCAAAAAGATAATTTCAGCTCCGCTTATTTCCCTTGTTCTGTTCTTGTTCTTTTTCAGTGTCAATGCAGGCGGCGCCATGTCCCATGAGAACACTGAAGAAAATGCAAATATGGTAAGGGCTTCCGACCGTATAATTACAGGCAGGATGGACGAATTCTCACAAAGCGGAATCGTCGTAAACCATACAGGTTACAGACTGTGCAACAGGGTAAGGGTTTTCAGCAGGCTTAATACGATAATACCTTTGAGTGATCTTGACAGCGCGGAAGATGTAAAGCTTTTTAAAAGCAGTGGCTGTATAAGAAAAATCAAGGTATTAACCGTTGCTCAGTGAGGGGACATGATGAAAAACAGAACCGGCTGTTTTTTTGTTGTTTTATTAATATCTTTCCTGTGTATGCCCGCGGCAGGAGGGGCCTACGATATCAACGACTATACCGCATATCCTCCTTTTGTTTCAAATGCAGAGCCGCCCAATATCCTCCTCGTCCTCGATGAATCCGGCAGCATGCAGTTCCCGGCATATCTGGATTGCAACGGCTGGTCGGGATACAGCAGCGGGCGCGCAAAGTGCGGCACTTCCAGCAGCATTGACTATCCTGAATACGGCTATGATACAGGCAGGGAATATTACGGATATTTCAAGAGCGATAAATATTACAAGTATTCAAGCACGGATGGTAAATTCGTGGAAAACAGCTCGTGCTCATTCGCGGAATCGGAAGCTGAATATAAAATAGGCAATAATTCAGGATGCATTTCAGGCAACCTCCTTAACTGGGCCACGATGTCAAGGATAGATTTACTGAGAAAGGCCCTGATAGGCGGCAGGTCGATCACCTCACCGCAGAGCAGCAGTGTGCATACATTAAGGGGTGAAGGAGGCTGGAAGACATTTTCTGATCACAACCTCGGCTGTACATTCACCCTCTCGGGCGGTACGTATCCGGATCTTGACCATAAATTGTCAGTAAGCAATTACGGCTCCGCCGGCACCTGTGGATACCTTACCGTCATGGCCGACGGTTCTTCCATATGGGGCAGCAGTGATAAATTCCGCTATATCCACCAGTCCGTAAGCGGCGACTTCGATATAAAGCTGCGCGTTGTAAGCGCCCCTTCGGAGACGGGAAATACATACGCCAAGGCCGGACTGATGGTGCGGGCCACCACAAATTCCGGCAGCCGGCATGTAATGGTCATGGCGACTTACGGCGCAGGCCTGCAGTTTGCAACACGCCTCACTGACGGAGGTGACACCACCACATTCGCCTCTTATGTGGATGTCAGTTACCCTGTATGGGTGCGCCTGGTAAGAAGCGGCGACACGTTTACAGCATACTATTCCACTGATGACAACCCCGAAACCGGCCCTACCGGATGGACCGAGCACGGCAACACCACCATAAGCATGCCCTCCGCAGTGCTTGCAGGCATGGCAACATCCTCTTATTCTTCGGTTGGGACACTCGGCAAGGGAGAATATGACGAATTTATATGCAGTGTATGTACAGACGATAATTTCGACGACGGTTCCTTTAACAGTACGGTATGGACCGCTGAAGACATTAATACCGCTGCTGCAGGTACCCAGATAGAAAGTTGTACTGATTCCTGCAAGGTTGGCACACTGTCAAACGCCAACATCCAGGTGGACGATGATAACAGGAGAGGCGTGATACAGGAGGTCTCGGACAAGGATAATGATCTCGTCTTTGATGACGACGCCCCGAGATTCGGGCTTATGGTTTACGCAAGCAACAGCAGGTACGGATGCATGGAGTATCCCGTTACCGGTGAAGGCGGCTCTATGGTGGAACTCATAGAAGATATACAGAGCACCCCCCCGTACTTCGGCACGCCCACGGGCGAGGCGCTCAATGAGGCATGGGACTATTTTATACAGTCCAATGCCCATTCAGGCTGCGACAACAGTGCTTATATCGGCGGCGTAGGGTCAGCCAAAGATCCCTGGTACAAGGAAGATCCTAATACTCCGGGTTCATTTATACCCGCCCCTTGCAGAAAGAGCTTCGTGCTTCTCATTTCCGACGGGCAATGGAACGGCAAAATTGATCCTGTTGTCCCTGCAAGGGAGACCCATGTGAATGACATCAGGAGCATGCCCGAAACGCAATCCCTGAATTATTACACCGTCTATATCTTCGGCGATGCGGATGCAGGGGAGAATTCCATGCAGCAGACCGCAATGTACGGCGGATTTGTCGAGGATGATGAAACAGGTGACGGCAATGCCTGGCCGTATAACCGTACCAAATATCCCGACGACAGCAGAAACGAGACATTGCCTGCCTCTCCGTGCGACCCGTCTGCTCCACCAATGGATGATAACTGCCAGGAATGGGATAAAAAAGGAACCAGCGGACCCGACGGCATACCCGATACCTATTATAAGGCTTCAGACGGCAAAGAACTCGGGGCAACACTTATCAAGGCCATAGAGAGTATCAGCAAAAAATCCGCATCAGGAACAGCGGCCAGCGTACTCGCCACAACAGGCGGAGGCGAAGGCGTTGTATATCAGGCATATTTCTATCCCAGGAAAGACTCGCGCAAGTGGCTCGGCTATCTTCATTCCCTCTTTGTCGACAGTTACGGAAACCTGCGTGAAGACAGCAACGGAAACGACTCTCTTGACTTAACCGCGGATAAAATAATTATCATGGACTATGACCCTGATGACGGCACCCTGGTTTACAAATGCAGTGATTCGGATGGAGACGGCCGGAAAGATTCCTGTAAGAGTCAACCTGAACCGGACGGGCTTCGCAGCATAAAGCCTGTATGGGAGGCCGGCGATATTCTCTGGAACACCGCACCCGAGGAGAGGGATATTTTCACGACCATTGACGGCTCATCGCGGGTTGATTTCACAACAACGCAATCTTCCGTACTCGAGCCGTATCTAAGGGCTGATGAACCCTCGGAGGCGGATAATATCATCAAATGGATTCGTGGGGATGATATCACCGGCATAACCGATTCATGCCATTCAAACGGCTACAGAAAGCGGAACATAAATGATACGACCGATACATGGAAACTCGGCGATATAGTGTATTCCACCCCCACGGCGGTGGGTCAGCCCATGGAGAACTATGACCTCCTGTACGGGGACACCTCCTACACCGAGTTCAGGCAAGCTTATCTTAACAGGCGGCAGGTGGTCTATGCAGGGGCCAATGACGGGATGCTGCATGCATTCAATGCAGGCTTCTATGATGAGAAAACATTCAAATACTGCGCCGACGGCTTTGATGGCAACGGCAGTTGTAGCCCGGGCGGTCACAAACTCGGCCAGGAGCTCTGGGCCTTCATACCGCGGGGGCTTCTGCCGCATCTGAAGTGGCTGACCGACCCTGACTACACGCATGTATATTATGTGGACTTAAAGCCCAAGATAACGGATGTGAAAATATTCACTGACGACACTGTTCATATAGGGGGGTGGGGGACGGTACTCATCGGCGGGTTCCGCTACGGCGGGAAGAAGATAGACTGGACATCCGGGGGCAAGTCATACAGCGCATCACCGGAGTATTTTGCGCTTGACATCACCGATCCCCTGAACCCGAGGCTTTTATGGACGTTTTCCGATCCTGAACTCGGGCTCAGCATGTCTTATCCGTCTGTAGCGAAGATCGGCGATGAGTGGTTTGCAGTATTCGGCTCGGGGGCCACGGACTATAACGCAAATTCGAATCTCACGGCTTTCCAGAAGGGAAACATCTTTGCCCTTAAAATGTCGGGGGGGAACAACGGAGTCATAAGCAACTGGCAAAACGGCACAAATTTCTGGAAGATATCCACAGACTCCACAACATACACAACCTCCTATCTGTCTGATCCCGTCTCTGTTGATGTTGATATGAACTTTAATACGGATGTGATATACATAGGTGAAAATTACAATGCCGGCGCCTGGAACAGCGTTCTACACAGGATTACCACCGATGGGGGAACCAACACCTCACCCGGCGGCTGGACACGCTCTGTAATAGCGAATATAGCCAGCATCGCCGGTACCAAAGATGCAGCAAAGAGAATCACAGCCGCACCGTCAGCGGCAATGGATGACAGGACAAACCTCTGGGTCTTTTTCGGAACAGGGCAGTTCCTGGGCACATCGGACAAGAACCAGACGGACACCGGCGGCTTTTATGCCGTCAAGGACGGTTGCTGGGCCGGAAACTGCACCGACTCCTACGATTCTTCTGTCTTTATAAACATATCCAACTCCACCGTTGAGCCCGACGGGACCGTCACCGGCGTCAGTGGTTGCAGCGGCAGCAGCGGCAGCAGCGGCAGCGGCACGGTAAGTTCGTGGTCAGATCTCATAACCGCCTCGTATAACTGCCAGGGGTGGGCGATGTACTTCGGAGAACTCGGTGAAAGCACGGATTTTACCGGCCAGGCACTTGTTCACAATGGTGAAAGGATGATCACCAAACCCCTGGTCCTGGGAGGTCTCGTAATGTGGACTACATATATTCCCGACCTTCCCACTGTTGAATCATGCGGCGATATAGGGGAAAGTAATGTGTATACGGTCTATTATGAAACCGGCACGGCTTACAAGGATTATGTATTCAAGGAACAGAAAGATGCAGCCGATGAGGTCGCCAAGGGAGGCTCGAGCGGATCTGTTGATATCGATAAAATCGCCCGTGTCAAAAAAGCCGGAGAAGGAATGGCCTCATCTCTCAGTGCGCAGGTAACAAGAGAGGGCACGGCCAAGGGCTTTGAACAGCATTCAACAGGGGCCATACTTGAAATTGAAAGCGCCACTCCGAAACCGCTGAAGAGCGGGCTTACCAACTGGAAGAGTGACTGCCTGCGATGATTATGATTATCCGTAGAAGCATTCCCGTAATATTGCTGGCAACGCTTCTGTTGACGGGCTGCAGCGAGCGGCCTGTTGCGGACACAGATGCATCAAGAGCCGGCATCCCTGCGCCTGCCGTCCAATCCCCTTCTGCAGAGCCCGCAATACTCATCGGACCGGTCAATGCCACCACGCAGACCGTCATATCATTAAACGCCGACAGGTCGATAATAAAAGGCGCGGAGATAAACTGGTATGTCAACGACACCAGGATCGAATCCGCAAAAGGAACCCGTTTTACCTCAGGCGAATTAAGAA
>WFVK01000042.1 GCA_015491705.1 Nitrospirota bacterium
CCTTGAGACCAAGGGTCGTAACTTCCCTGACCGCCTTTATTACCTGTATCTTCTTGTCGCCGACAGCGGACAGGACAACATCAAAGCTTGTCTTCTCTTCCTCTGCCGCGCCTCCCTCGGCTGCAGGCGCCGCTGCTGCGGCCACTGCCACAGGGGCTGCCGCGGTTACTCCGTATCTTTCCTCAAACTCTTTAATAAACTCGGACATTTCTATAATCGTCATTTTATCGATAAATTCAAAAACTTGTTCTTTAGTTACTGACATCTTCTCCTCCTTGGATTAGTTGTTAAATTGAGTAGCGGGTCTGAGTCATTGAATCTTTCATATTCAGCCGATTCCTAACCGCCTGCGCCTTCGCGCTTTTCTTTCAGCGCCTGCAGTGCATAGACCAACCGCGTGACCGTCGCATTCAGCAGGCCGGCGAACTTGCTTAAAGGCGACTGCATGGCACCTGCAAGCATGGCCAGTTGAACCTCCCGCGGCGGCAACGCCGAAATGACCTTAAGCTGTTCAACGGAACAGGGGCCCCCTTCGACAAGTCCGCCTTTTATCTCAAGTTTTTCATTTGCCTTGCTGAATTCAAGGACCTTCTTCACCAGGAGCAGCGGGTCGTCGTAACCGATGGCAAGCCCCACCGGTCCTGAAAAGATATCTTTCGCACTATCCACAGGCGTGCCTTCCGCCGCCCTCCTGGCAAGGCTGTTCTTTACAACCCTGTACTCCAGCTCAGCGGATCTGAGGTCGTTTCTCAAACCCGTGATCTCTTCGACATTGAGCCCGCGATAATCGGTAAAGACGATCCCCTTTGCCCTCTGAAACTTGTCGTGGAGTTCCGCGACAACGCGTACTTTCTCCTCTTTCTTCAACCTTTCACCTCCCTCTTAACATCAGAGACCCTGGAACGATACAGTCCGGGCATCAGGGGTCACGCCTCAACCCTTGTTTTTTGTTTGCCGCCAGTTTTCCAGTCTGTGCAGGCCGGCTCAATCGCTTTCCGGGCCGTTTAAGCAACCCCTGGCAACGGGAATCTGCGCCTGCAGTCTCCGACTTTATTATTTTTTCAACCTTATATACCCCCCGTAATCCAGGGGGGTAATCCGTCCCGGCCTCCCCTCTCAGGTCAGGGGGGCCGGGGATCTATATCAATACACTCTTTCCGCTAACCTTAAACAGGGGCATAAAAATACCCGCAACGGTGCACCGCGGCCCGGCGCCTCTCCGGCGGACTCCACTGCCCGTTTATGCAACATTAAGGTTATGTTAATAATCATTACAAGTGGTTGCCTACGCTGATGCCACACTTGAGACATTCACCGGCACCCCGACTCCCATAGTAGATGATATCGATATCTTCTTGAGATATTTCCCCTTGCTTGACGAGGGCTTTGCCTTTTCAACGGCCTTCACGACCGTCCTGGCATTATCAATGAGTTTTTCGCTGTCGAATGAAACCTTGCCTATGGATACGTGTACAACGCCGCCCTTGTCGGTCCTGTAATCAGCCCTTCCAGCGGTTATATCCCTGACGGCCTTTGCAATATCAAAGGTCACAGTGCCTGACTTGGGGTTCGGCATGAGCCCCCTCGGCCCGAGAATCTTTCCGAGCTTGCCGACCGTTCCCATTATATCAGGGGTCGCCACCACCTTATCAAAGTCCAGCCATCCGGCCTGTATCTTCTCGGCGAGGTCCTCGGCCCCTACATAATCAGCTCCTGCATCCCGCGCCTCGGCGGCCTTTTCCCCTTTTGCAAATACAAGCACCCTTATCTTCTTTCCAAGCCCGTGCGGCAGCACCACGCTTCCCCTCACTATCTGGTCCGATTTTCTCGGGTCCACGCCCAGGTTCAAAGACAGGTCAACCGACTCGTCGAATTTTGCATAAGCAGACTTTTTGACCAGCTCCACCGCTTCCCTGATATCATACTGTTTTGTCCTGTCTATCTTTTCTTTAGCACTGATATGTTTCTTACCCATTATGCCTCCCGCAGCAATTAACAATATTTCATTATTCATCGTTAACCTTACAGTTGCATAATACCATCACCCTCATGCTGGAGAGCCCGGCGGAAAAGCTTTATCTGCGATTCCTTGAGGAAATATTCAGCACGCATATCAACCTCTTTTGCAATTTCACTCCCCGTTACTTCCTGCAACAGAGACGTATTTCCAATATCCCATCGCTTTATAAAGGTTTTACG
>WFVK01000043.1 GCA_015491705.1 Nitrospirota bacterium
ATATCGCTGTTTATAGGCGCCTTTCGGTCCGGCCCGAATGTCTTCGGGAAATATTCCGGGATCAGCCGCCCTGTGATAAGGTTTGCATCGGTGACCGTCAGCGGGCCGCCGAATCCGTAACACGCAGGCCCCGGATAAGAGCCTGCGGATTCAGGACCCGCGAGCATCTTCCGCCCGTCAAACCTCAATATGGAGCCCCCGCCTGCGGCAACGGTTATGATGTCCAGCATTTCCGTCTGCAGGGGGATGCCCGCGATGACCTTTTCATATACCTTCCTGAACTCGCCGTCAAACCTCGATACATCGGTAGATGTGCCTCCCATGTCAAATCCTATGGCGCCTGTTACCGCCTTCCGGCGGGCTGTCTCAGCCACTGCCAGCACTCCGCCGGCAGGGCCGGAAAGAACGGCGTTTTTGCCTGTAAACGAATCCGGCGGGCTTAGCACACCGCTGCTTTGCATGAACTCGACGGGTATGCCGCCTGTCTCTTTCCTGATTCCTTCAAGATAAAGGGCAAGCGTGCTGCTGAGGTATGCATCCACCAGCGTACTCTGCCCGCGGCTTACCACCTTTATAAGGTTCACCGTCCTGTGCGAGAGGAAGATGCCGGGGAATCCATGTTCCTCCAGCAGTTCCGCGCAGAGCAGTTCATGCTCCGGATTTATCCATGAATGCATAAAGACAACCGCAACGGCGTCCACGCCCTGATCCCTGAGCTTTTTTACCGCGCCTCTCAGCGGGCCGGGGTCAAGCCTCCGTATCACCCTGCCGTCAGGGCCCATCCGTTCGTCTGCCTCCACCACGATTGAATACAGCGGGGGGGGCTTTTTTATGCAGAGCCGGAAAATCTCCGGCCTGTCCTGGTAGCCGATTTCCAGAAGGTCTGAAAATCCCCTCGTGATCAGGAGCGCAACCTTGCCGCCCTTTCTCTCAAGGAGGGCGTTTGTGGCCACCGTGGTTCCGAACCTGATGCATTCTATCCGGTCTTCAGGCAGGGGCTCCCCGGGAGCAAGCCCGAGAATCCTTCTGATGCCCTCTATGGATGCATCGTCATAGCCTGAGGAGGCGGAAAGGAGTTTCAGGGTATGAAAAACACCGCGGGGGTCAAGGGCGACGATGTCGGTAAACGTCCCGCCCCTGTCGACAGCAAATCTCCACTTTGATGTGTTGTTCGCCATGTTCTTTCTTTTTGCCTGATTCCCATCTATAATACCAGCATGTTCGTGTCACGTAAATGCGTAATCCTGCTTGTGCTGCCCGCTGTGGTGTTCTTCTTTATCCCGTATGCTCCGGGATCAGCCGCGGGCGCCCTCGCACCGCGGGAGATCGCGGTGGTGGTGAATTCACGCTCGCCCGACTCACTCCGCATCGGCGGGTCATATATCAGGCTTCGCAGCATCCCCCCTGCTCACCTGATCACGATAAACGTCGCACCGGAGGAAGAGGTTTCCCGCAAAGACTATGACGAACTTATCGCCGCGCCCGTAAGGGAGGCCATAAACAGGCTCCTTGGTAAGGGGAAACATATACGCTGCATTGTTACAACCTACGGGGTCCCCCTTCGCATCAGCGCTGTAAGGCCCCTGATAATACCCGAAGGCGTGATACAGGGGTACCGCTCCATGAAAAAGCAAAAACAGGAGCGGCTCTCGGCCCTGAGAAAGATGCGCAGGGAAAGCAAAAAATCCGGCAAAGACCTGCACGCGGAACTCAGTAAGGAAATGAGGAGGCTCAGGAAAGAGATAGAGAGGCTTAATCGGGAAATCGGGCGGTTAAGGGGCGCCGGCACGGTTGCGGCAGTGGATTCAGAGCTTGCCCTGGTCCTTGCGCCCGACTACCGTCTTGAGGGCTGGCAGCCCAATCCCGCGTATATCCCCAACAGAAGGCGCGGGATAACCTTCCCTGGAAAGGTTCTCATGGTCAGCAGGCTTGATGCGCCCCGGCCGGACCTGGCCGGGACGCTGGCGCGGACCGCTGTTGAGGTGGAGAAGACAGGGCTTGACGGCAGGATATACCTTGATGCAAGGGGGTTGAAGGGGAAAGGGGCGTACGCCCTGTTTGATGAAGACATAAGAAGGACGGCCCGCATACTCGGGCAGGGCCCCATGCCGGTTATCCTTGATAACCGTCCGGGGCTGATCGATCATGCCCCGTATGCTGCATTATACTGCGGGTGGTACAGGCTGGGGAGGTACGCGGACGTCTTTCAGTGGACAAAGGGTGCGGTCGGGTATCATGTGGCAAGCATAGAGGCAAGGTCACTGCATGATCCTGACGGCAGGTACTGGGTAAAGGGCATGATAGAAAGGGGCGTTATCGCCACGCTTGGACCGGTCGCGGAGCCGTATCTTACTGCATTTCCGCTTCCATCGCTGTTTTTTCCCCTTTTGATGAGCGGCAGGTATACACTCGCGGAGGTCTTCGCCCTGTCAAACCCCTATCTGTCGTGGCGCATGATATTAATCGGGGATCCCCTTTACAATCCCTTCGGAAACAGGCCGGCCTATCCTATAAAAAATCCGCCGCCCCCGCCCTGAGCGTATGCCCTCTGCCCCGTGCCATGGCGCGACGATTCACTATATAATTATGCGGCTGACACGGCACGGGGCCTCAAGACGAGGATTCCGGGTTTATTGCGGATATAACCCATGAAATCTTCATCAATGACCCTTCCATGCTCTTGCGATGATGAAGCATGTCTTAAAAAGAGCCGGCCGCCACGGTCCCTGATGACAATCCCCACATGCGATACATCCAGCCCCGGTCTTTCCGAATATATCCCGGCATAATCCCCTGTCTTCAGTCGTGCCGTCACTTCGCTGTCAACGGCATCTGAAGGGATATAAGCAACCTCCCGCTGCCGGCAGGGGATTCCCGGGAGGAGGCATGTTCCGTCCTCTTTTCTGTTCAGTATCCTGTGAGTGCGGCGGCTTCTGCCGCCCCCGATACTGAGCGTTACGTCTTCAACCCGCTCCGCATTATATTCCCGCCAGTCGGTGAAAAAGTGATTCCTGCTTTCAAAGGCGACCCTTCCGGAGCGGTATCGGACCTTCCTCAGGTTATCCCTGTAGCCTGCAAAAGACAGCGATATCCTCATTGCCTCAATATGTTCAATAAACGTAAGGCAGTCAACGCCCTCAAGGTTGATGACAAAGACCTCCGGGGTGTTTTCATCCCCTGTCAATGTCGATGCCCTGTAGGGTGTGCCGAGAAACCGGCCTGAAAGAAAGTCTACCCGCATCCCGGCATCGCTGATTGCCGAGGCTTCTTTGAGGAGGCTGTCCAGTCTCTCTTCCGTCCACCTGCCGGGGATTATACGAGCGCCCTTTGCACTGAGTTCGATTTTTGCCTCCGTATAGTTCTTTTCCCCTGGTTGAATCTGATGTATGACACTTCTTTCATATTGACAAATCTCTCTCCATTCGACTTGCCATCCGCTCTATCTTTTTATCTCCCGGAATGTTTGTCAGGAGTAAAGCATTGCCCCCCATTGCCACTACGCATTGTTTTGTTTTCGTCATATCTAAGAAATATTTGTTTTTTCAGGATTTTATTATCTCAGTCCGTTTTATATAGCTCAACCGTCCCGTGCCCCCGGAGCGAGCGGAGGGGGGAACAAGTCAGTATACGATTTTCGTATAATAGCGATAGTGTACCCGAATTTTTCAGGAATTGCCAGGAACTTGTGACGTTATAGACTATTCAACCGGCTGTCATGCATCCCGTAATGATATCCGATAGTGGGGGATTCCTTCATGATCAATATTCCCGAAGATATACAGGTTCGATTTGATGTTCTTTATAACACAAAGGCTGTTCCATCCCCTGATCATCCTTAATGTTTCATGAAGCGGCGGGAGAAATCTTCTGGTATCGATGAGTTATAAGACCCCTCTCTCCGGTCGGGGTGACGGACAGGGGACTTTTGCAGGTTTTTCCCTGCCGGCAATCCACTTGCCCTTGCCCCGGACCGGTGCTTCTGCTAAGATTACCTTATAATGACGCATAAAACGGAGGGAGATATGAATGCAATAGAGATGGCGAGAAAGATGGAGACGGATGCAATCGGGTTTTATACGGAGGCCGCGGACAGGACGGCCTATCCGGCGGGGAAAAAGATGTTTGAGACGGTAGCAGCGGATGAAAAGAAGCATCTGGAGGCCGTTAACCGGCTGCTGGAGGGACTTGATATTCATGAGGGGGATGTGCTCCCCATGAAAAACATCAGGACGGTGTTCGAGGAGATGAAGGATGAAATGATGGAGAGGGTCAAAGCGACCTCGGATGAACTTGAAGCGTTCATGATCGCTGTGCGTATGGAAAAAGAAGGGGTGGAGTTCTACAGGAAACTGTTATCGGAAGCCCGGACCGAAAAGGAAAGAAACCTCTTCGGTAAACTCCTCCAGGCAGAACGGCTGCACTATGATATCTTTGAGAATACGTACAATTTCCTCCGGGATACAGGCAACTGGTTTATGTGGGAGGAACACAGCATCGTCGATGGGGGAACCCCCTCGGCATAATGCCGCGCCGGCCCTCCTGCCGGCTCATGCAACACCGGGGCTTAGCCTCCGGCGGTCAGGAAAACACCGCCGCGCCTGCTGTCTCCCCATCCGTGCATTTCACTGCTTACACAGTGGACCCCTCCGAAGTACATGTTCTTTGTGTTCCACCTGTTGAGCCTGTAATGCGCGGCGAGCTTTTCAACTGCATCCGCGGGCACGCCCGGTTCCGTATGAACCGTGCCGTCCTCGAGGTGGATGCGCGGCGCCTCCACGGCCTTTTTCAGGGAACAGTTGAAGTCTATTATGTTCAGCAGCACCTGCAGCACCGCTGTCTTTATCCTCTTGCTCCCCCCGCTTCCCATGACCACATCCGCCCTGCCGTGCCTGAGGATGATCGTGGGGACCATCATGGATGAGACCCGCCTGCCGGCAGGGGAAGAAAAGAAGCCCCCGGGGTGAAGGTCGTCCTCGCCCATCATGTTGTTCAGCATTATGCCCGTGCCGGGGATAAAGCAGCCGGAGCCCGAGCCGTTTGAGGTGGTCATTGATGCTGCGTTTCCTTTTTCGTCCACTGTGCTTATGTGGGTCGTCCCCCTCCCGGCGATAAAGGTCTTCCCGGATATGTTGCTGATAAATGACTCTATCAGGGGCGATAATTCAGCGCTGTTCAGGCTGCAGGCGGTCCCGCCGCTGTTTTTCACCTCCTTGAAATCCTGCATCCGCTTCATAAGCTCGATGAGCGTTATGAGGAATTCCCCTGATTCACGGCTGACCGGGGAGAGACTGATGTTTTCAAGGAGCTTCAGGCCGAGCGCCAGCATCATCCCGCCTGATGAGGGGGGAGGGTTTGTGAGTATCTCCCTGTCGCGGTATGCGAGGCGCAGGGGCTTTCTCTCGGTTACCTCGTATGCCTCAAGGTCGCTGAGGGTGATAAGGCAGCCCTGTGTCTTCATCTCTTCGATGAAATTCCGGGCCGTCCCGGCATTGTATATGTCGCTTCGTCCCTCTGCTATCCCCTCAAAGAATTTCTTCAGGAGGGGGTTAAACAGCCTCCCGCCCTGTTTTATGTATTCGCCGCCGGTGGTATAGATTGACCTGCCGTAATCCGTTGACCCGAATATGGGCTCAAGCAGGTGCAGGAAGTATTCCTGCAGGCCCGTGACCTCCACGCCTTCCCGCAGACAGGAAAGGGCGGGTGCCAGAACGGTCTTTAGGGGGAGGGTGCAGAGCCTCTTGTGAACATGAAGCAGTCCCTTTAACATGCCGGGCACTGCGGCGGATGGAAAGCCTGTATGAAAGACCTGTGTGCACTCGGGGAAATGAATATCCACGGGCGTCATGGCAGGTTTTTCCCCTGTCCCTGTCCCGAGGCCGGGTGTGTTCACAAAGAAATCAAACAGTATGTCTTCATTCTGCTCTGCAATATGCGCAAGGAGGAAGCCGCCTCCGCCGAGGCTCGTGAGGGTCGGCTCTGCAACCACAGAGGCGAATCCCGCTGCGACCGCAGCGTCAAAGGCATTGCCCCCGAGGGAAAACATGTCCGCTGCAGCCCGGGCCGTCAGCGGATGTCCTGATGCAACAGCGCCCTTCATTTGAAAAAGAGTTCCTGAACCGCTCTTATCATTTTATTGAAACCGTCTCTCTTCTTGCCGTAATAGAGCCTCTTCTGGATATGCGCGCCTGTGGCCCGCCTCAGTATCTCCGGTATCCCCTGAAGGTATCCGGCGGAGCCGAGCCTCTCCGCAACAGGCATTACATGCCTGTAGAGGTCTGTGGCGGCCTCTTTCATCGGGCACCTCCTGCCGAAAAACGGATCCACAAAGAACCCTTCAAGCCCGTACCGGGCGGCCTGCCATTTATTTGACCGGAGTATCTGGATGTGGGGCTCCGGGGCCTCATGCTGTTCGGCCAGTGTTATCACAAGCGCCTGGACAAGAGCGGTGACGGCAAGCACATCATGCAGTGAATATGGCATGTCGCATACCCGTACCTCGACGGTCCCGAAGTCCGGATGGGGCCTTACATCCCACCATATATCCTTGACGGATTCGATGATGCCGCTCTTTTCAAGGAGGCTGACGACCGTGGTGTACTCCTCCCAGCCGTGCAGCAGGTCGGGAATGCCTGCAAGCGGGAGGTCTTCAAACAGCTTGGCCCTGTATGACATGAGCCCCGTATCCTCGGATTCATAGAAGGGCGATGACGTGGTAAGGGCGAGCAGTACGGGCAGGTAAATCCTGAGATTGTTGTTGACCTTGATGGCCTTCTCCCTGTCATCGACTCCTATATGCACGTGCAGGCCCTGGCTTATAAACCTTCTTCCGACCAGTTGCAGTTCTTGCATTATCTTTTTATACCGGGGATGGTCCGAGACAACCTGGTCAGAGCCTTTTGAGAACGGATGGAGGCTGACTGCATAAAGGGCGGCGCCCAGCCCCCGGGCAATATCGCCGAGGAGCGAATAAGAGGTTTTCAGGTCATCTTCCACTTCCGCCACCGAGCCGCAGATTCCCGTATTGATCTCAACCATGGAGCGGATGAATTCCGGCTTGATCCTCTGCTTGTGGGAGGGCGGCACCTTCCTGAGGATTTCAGGCGCCAGGGGCACGAGCCCGAATGTCCTGCCGTCGATTATTTGTATCTCCAGTTCCACCCCGATAGTGGGGGCCGGAGACTTGTTGAAGACGAGCCTTTCCATAAAGATTATTTCCTGCGCAGGGTCTTTACGGCATATCTGACGAGCTCGGAAAAATAGGCGGCCCCGACCCTGAGCACCTCTTCGTCAAAATCAAAGTTCGGGCTGTGGGAGGATATCTTTTCGTGCCCTTCCCTTGCGGCTCCGAACCTGACAAAACACCCCGGGACATTCTGCAGGTAAAAGGAAAAATCCTCACCTCCGAGACTCGGCAGGTCGAGCAGGACGGCCCTGTCCCTGCCGGCAAGTTTCTCCGCGACATGCCTTGCCATGTCGCAGGCGGTCTCTTCATTTATGACAGGCGGATAGCCGGGCTTGTGATTGAACTTCACATCCGCGTCATAGAGTATCGAGAGTGAGGAGGCCAGTTTCCTGATCTTGTCCACCATCTGGGTCCTTACCGATTCATCGGTGGTGCGGATGGTCCCTCTTAATACCGCTTTTTCGGCGACTGCATTATATACAGTCCCCGCCCTGAGATAGCCTATGGTCAGCACCGCGGGGTGAAGGGGGTCTATCTCCCTCGATATAATCGTCTGGAGGCTTGTCACCATCTGGCTTGCAATCAGCACGGCGTCTACTGTCTCGTGGGGCCTTGCGGCGTGCCCCCCCCTGCCGGTGATCCTTATGTCAAAGGCATCGGTGAATGCCGTATGCACCCCGGGCTTGATGCATATATCGCCTACCTCGTAATGCCTTTCGATATGGCCCCCGAAGATCATATCGACCCCGTCAAGAGCGCCTTCTTCAATCATGGGCCGTGCGCCGCCTTCGCCTTCTTCAGCGGGCTGAAATATGAAGACCGTATTTCCCTCCGGCGGATTCTCCTTCAGAAGCGCTGCCGCGCCCATGAGCATCGCCACGTGGCCGTCATGGCCGCATGCGTGCATGACCCCCTGGTTCCTTGAAGAAAACGGAAGCCCCGTGTCTTCTGTTATCGGAAGGGCGTCCATATCAGCGCGCAGCGCTATGGTCGGGGCATTTTCGTCGATAAGCAGTTTGCCGAGCACACCTGTGCGCGCTATGCCCGTCCTGTACGGGATACTGAGTTTCTTCAGGTTTTTTGATATTAATTCGGCTGTTTTTTCTTCCCTGAAAGCCAGTTCAGGCCACTGGTGAATCGCACGCCTGATATCGCGCATCCATTCAAACAGCTCGTCATTTACAATCTTTTTAATCCTGTTCACCGGATACCACCCCTCTTGCTACTTGCGGCTGCATAAAACCATGGCCCGCCCGGTTGTGCAACATATTAAGGGTTACTCCTCTATATCGAGTTTAATATACAACTCCTTCAGTTGTCTTGCATC
>WFVK01000044.1 GCA_015491705.1 Nitrospirota bacterium
AATAATTGACGGGTTTACGGAAAGCGTACCGACCGGTAATCCGAGGTGCTTTGTCCCGGCATGTCGGGGATGTGGGAAAAGGAGGAGCGATGATTAATAAAATTGTCTTTAACGTTGAGACAATCACACCGATGTTTCTTGCCGGTGCAGACCAGCGTAAAGCAGAACTTAGAGCTGCAAGCATCAAGGGCCTGCTGCGCTTCTGGTGGCGGGCATTGCAGGCGGAGTCAGATATTGATACGTTGAGAAAAAGAGAATCTGAAATATTTGGAAGCGCTGACGAAAAGGCAGGTAGCGCGAAATTCAGTATCAGAGTTACCCAGCCGGACAAGAATTACAAGCCGGGATTCAAAAATCCCGGAAGCCATGACCCTGTCGGTTATATGTTGTACTCTGCTTTCGTGCAAAAAGACCGGATGCGTCCATACTATCCTGAGGGCAGTAAATTCAGTATCATTCTGTCTTCCCGCGATGAGCAATGCCTGAAAATTGCTGCTGCTTCTTTATGGGTTCTGATCTATTGCGGTGCGCTGGGGATGAGGTCAAGGCGGGGTGCGGGTAATATTGTTATTAACAGCATTGAGGATCCAGATCAAATAATTTCAAATATGTCGTTAAAATATGTACCTGAGGGAAACAGCGCGGATGCTGTTTCCAGGTGGCTGATTGCAAATATGCAAGAAGCAAGGGGCATTGTTAATGACGCTCCTGCAAGGTTTGTAACAGAGTATTCTAACCTTGCCTTCTCAAGGTTTGTAATGGGCAGTTCAAGATATGCATCATGGAAAGAAGCATTGACATCGGTCGCTTCGTCTTTTAAGCAATTCAGAGAAGCTCACAAAGGAAGGATTTTAGATACAGCATCTTTCGGATTTCCTGTAATGCACAGCAATAGAACAACGGTCAAAGGGCATTTTGGCGGAAAAAATGTTGAAAGACGTGGATCACCGCTGATCTTTAAACTCATTAAAGCAGAGGGCAGGTTCTACTGGATGGTTATAAGACTTTCAGGGGAGATGATGCCTGAGGGAGGAACAATCACGGCTGTGAAGAACAAAGAGGCAATTAAAAAGCAGAAGGCCGACTTTGGTATTATCGATGAGTTCTGGGCAACGTTGAAAAATGAAGGGAAAGAGTATGTTCTTCTAATGCCGGACAATCTCAGGCATATTGCGGGGCAGATAAAAAGAGAATGTAATGCAGGGCCGGTAATTCTATTCGGATCAAGGGCGAGGGGAGATGCGCACAGTCACTCAGACATAGATATCGCGATTGATTCAGCGACTGACAGCCCTGGTTTATCAGTTGAGGGTATGGTAGATATAGTCAGTCTTGGAACAGCGGATGATTCACTGAAAAAGAAGATAGAAAAAGAAGGGGTGAGAATATTATGAGAGAAAGGGTTGAAAGATACTTTGAGCAGTTTGAAAAGGCATTAACAAATCTCGAAAGCGCTATTGACAGGTCTGCAAGTGATCTTGAGATAGATGGCACAATCAAGCGTTTCGAGTTGTGCTATGAACTTTCCTGGAAACTGATTAAAGAATATCTTGCTGATATGGGGATTATCTGCAAGAATCCGCGGGACTGTTTCAAGAATGCTGTTGCAAATTCAATCATTGACAGTGAAGAAATCTGGATGAAGATGATAGATGACCGTAATGCACTGGTCCATACATATACACATGAACAGTCAAGAAAGGTATTTGAACACATCAGGGATTTCTATACAACGTCATTCAGGTATCTTTACGATAAAGTAAACAAGGCAAACAGCGGGGAAATATAGAATGGACGATAAACTTATAATCAAAAAAATCCAGGCGCTCTGTCATGACCCGGCGGAGAAGGCTGTTATTCTGGGTAGACTTGCTCATGAGGGCAGGGCACGAAAATCCATTGGTGATATTATTGAAGATGACAATATTCCGGAAGATGTCAGGACTGCTGACCATATAGCATCGGCTGCGGACAGGCTGAATATCAAAGATAAGGAATATGTCGCGGATTTTTTGAAAAACCCCGTTATAAAGCATCCCCTTTCCGCCAGGGAGTTTGATCTGAAGAGCCTTGGGCAGATAGAAATCGAAAGCGTTACCGAGACGGTTGACAGAGTGGTAGGTGAAATTGTCGAGAGCTGTGCATCTGATTATGAAAAGGTTTATCTTTCCCTTTGGAGATTGATGCTTGAGAAACTGCATAAAAGCGGCAATGGAGATTCTGCCATGGGGCAATTATGGGATCTGCTGCCGGCCGACACGAGAGTTCCGGACCATTCCATATGGGAACATAAGCGTGTAACATCCGCCATAGCCGGGGCCTTGCCCTCTCCTGCGTTTCTGCTTTTTACGATCGGTCCGGTTCAGGATTTTATAGCGACCGCGAGAAAGACCCAGGATCTGTGGGCGGGCAGTTACGTGCTTTCCTATCTTTCATGGAACGCCATGAAGTCAGTTGCGGAAGAATTCGGCCCTGACAGTCTTATATTTCCTGATTTGTGCGCTCAGCCGTTTGCCGACAAATGGCTCAAGGATGAAAAAGGAATAGATGTAAGACCTCCCGGCAATGAAGAGCTTTCTTCACCGACTCTGCCGAACCGGTTTCTTGCAATTGTACCTGCGTCTTCTGTAAGTAACCTTGCTGAAAGTGCAAAAAAGGCGGTACAGAGTACCTTTCAGGATATTTGTAACTCTGTTAAGAACTTGATGGAGGAGCGACTTGGCTTGAAGAGTGGAGATTGGAACATGATATGGGACAGACAATCATCTGAGTTCATCGAAACTTACTGGGCGGCCTTACTGATAGAGGATGTTAAAGGTCTTGATTCCTTTATGGGAAAATATAAATCAATAATGGGCATTGGAGATTATTGGCAATTTGATGATCTGTTGAAACAGTATGAAGAAAGGGGCTTTTCACCGAACATAGGGACTGCGTACGGGCAGATTTACAGACTTACTGAAAAAACTCTTGGAAGCAGAAAATCTCTTCGGAATTTTAAGCAGCAGGAAGAGCCAAACCACAAGTGCACTCTTTGCGGAGTGCGTGAGCCGGTACATCCGGGAACATATAATGAGCAGAGCTGTTCAGACGCTTCAGGAGCTTTAAAAAAATGGTGGCAGGAAAAAGTTACCCCGGAGTTCTCGCAAATAAGAAAATCAGAGCGTCTGTGCGCAATATGTGCCACTAAGCGGATGGCTTCAATTTCTTACTTTAAAGGCAAGCTTGCGTATGAGTTTTTTACAGGGTTCCCCTCTGTAAGCATGATAGCTACTGCATCATTCAAAGAGAAGATTATTAAGAACTTGGGAAATCCGGAGATTGAAACTCGGCTGAGAGAATATTTGAGTCACATAAAAAAATTGTTTCAGTTTCAGGGGCATGAAGATAAGTTGACGGGAATATCTCTTCCTATGATTCACAGAATGTGCAAGAACGAGGAGGCGGTCTCTCAGAATCACATGGAATCAGCGCGCGAATTTGCGGCCATTGAAGGTGACTGGCTATATATCGATTCATTGCAAGATTCATTAAGAGAAGAACTAATGGAGTATTCAGATGAGATCTTGAAGGCTGTAAGAAGTTCATTGAACGCCCTTATAAAGTCTGCAAGCAAACTTGGTATTGATAAGCCGTCAAAATACTATGCCATACTTCTTATGGATGGCGACAACATGGGGAAGTGGCTTTCAGGAGACTATGCTCCACACATAAAGGACGTTCTTCACTCCGGTATAGCCCTCGGCACTGAATGGAATGAATTAGTTAATCAGAGAAGGCCGCTTAATCCATCGCTGCATCTTGCAACAAGCAAGGCGCTTCGTGATTTTTCATTGCATGTTGTGAGGGAGATTGTCGAGAAGGACCACCTCGGCAAGCTCGTTTATGCCGGTGGAGACGACGTACTCGCCTTTGTGAATCTCCGAGACCTACCTGAAGTCATGAGAAAGCTCAGGGCATATTTTTCGGGTTCCCTAAAAGTGAACAAGGATACAGGAAAGGTTGATATTGACTTTGCTGACGGGGAAGGATTTGTCCCCGTTGACTCCGGGGGAGAACCTCTGAATGTCGGGAATAATAAAAAGAGGATAGGCGGCTTTCTGCTCTCAATGGGGACCAAGGCCACGGCAAGCATGGGTGTGGTTATTGCGCATCACAACTCAAACCTTTCTCAAATACTTAATGAAGTCAGGCTTTGCGAAAAGAGAGCAAAAGACAATGATAAGAATGCTTTTTGCATTGCCCTTGCCAAGCGGGCCGGAGGCACCGAGCATATACGCGCAAAATGGTACTATGATGTCGGGAAAGAGAGGGAAGGGGGGATTTTCGAATCAGTCCCCCTTCTTCGGCAATGGGCAGATGCCTTTTATCACGACTATATATCGGCAAAGATGGTTTATTCATTCAGGCAAGAGACAATCGGTCTTGACGGCATGCCTCATGAGGCTGTCAGGCTTGAGCTTCTCAGAATTGCGGACAGGCAGCGCAATAAGAAAGCCGCAGGCTTTGATAAGAATAAGATGGAAGAGCTTGTAAACGGCATCATGATACTTCTTGCAGGTGGTATGTCGCTTGAGGATGCCGGAAAATTTCTTTCAGTTGCGGCCTTTCTTGGAAGGGAGGGGAACAGATGAAATTATTTATAGAGCCGAATGATATTTTGATGTTCAGGGACGGAAGGCCCTTTGCAGGCGGAGACGAGCACTTTGCAAGATGTCTTATATCTCCGTCTCCGGCAACTTTTTATGGGGCGCTGCGTTCTCATATATTAAGTAATCGTTCCGGAGAGTTCGATACCTTTAGGACAGATTATTCAGGCATCCCAAAAGAAATAACCCACGAGATCGGAACCCCTGAAACTCCGGGTTCGCTTGTTTTAAGTCAATTTTCATTTGGGAAAGGGTCTGAGAATGTTGTAGAGCCGTTTTTCCCGGTGCCCAATGATGTTGTTAAAGCAAAGGGTAAAGACGATGTTGTCAGAATTGCGTCTCCGGAGAATCTCCCTCATGAGATGTTAATGACTGATATGCCATCCGAACTGAAGAATGTATGGATCAGGTCTGATGAAGTGATGGAGAACGTCCCTGGTTATTTGAGTGCCCAAGAGATGCAGCGTTATCTGGAGGGAGATGTTCCAGTTGTGACGGAGACAAAAGCCATCTTTGATTTAGAGGAGCGTACCGGCATTGGAAAAAGCAGGACAAGCCGGACTGTTGAGACGGGAAGATTATATACGGTTGAATATATGAGGTTAAAAAGCGGTTGTGGATTTGCGGTGGAAGTTAAAAATACGCAACTTTTGCCTGAGACAGGGATGTTAAGGCTTGGAGGAGACCATCGATCAGCGAGGTATTCAATGATTGAATGGACAGATATCGGAAACAAAGAGATTTGCAGGAAGGTTGCCGGACGAAAGAGGTTTAAGTTAGTCCTGACAACCCCTGCTATCTTCGATAACGGCTGGATTCCGGGTGATATTGACGTTAACACATTACAGGGGGAAATAAACGGTACAAAGGTCAAATTGTGCGGAGCCTGCATAGGCAGGCCGGTCGGCATCGGGGGCTATGACATTGCTAAAAACATTCCAAAACTGATGTATAAGGCTGTTCCTGCCGGGAGCGTTTATTATTTTGAGGTAATCGAAGGAGATATCGACAGCTTATTTGACAGGCTCTGGAATAAATCAATAAGTGATAAAAGAGATATGGAAGGGTTTGGAATCTCATTAATAGGAGGGTACTGATATGTTTAAGGAAGCAAAAGTAATGTTTATTTATACGGAATCTTCCCTGCACTGCGGCAGCGGTACGAGCCTCGGCGTTATTGATCTTCCGATACAGAGGGAGAAATATACTGAATATCCGGTATGCCAGGCATCGGGAATAAAAGGTGTTGTGAGAGAGTGGTTTGAAGCAAAATATAATGCTAACGGAGGAGCTGAAAAGATTAAGTGGGTTTTCGGGCCGGAGTTTGGCAGGGGAGAAAGTGAGGCACATGCCGGCTCCGCCACATTTACAGACGGAAAACTGCTTCTTTTCCCGGTTCGTTCTCTTAACGGAGTGTTTGCCTATACTACTTCAATATTTGCGCTAAGCAGATTGAAAAGGGATCTGATTATGGCTGAGGAAAACGTCGAGTGGGCGTTGCCGGAAGAACCGGAATGTAAAGTTCTCGGCACTACTGAGAGCACGATTAGAGGCGACGGCAATAAAGTAATTCTTGAAGAATATGCATTTGATTTTCAGGACGACAAACAAGCAGGGGCCATCGCTGCATGGATAGCAGAGAACGCCTTCCCTGCCGGGAATGAATACGATTTCTGGAAAAAGAAAGTCCGGAAGGACCTGCTGATTTTGCCGGAGAATGTATTCAGGGATTTTGTAAAGCTCTCAACAGAAGTCCAGGCAAGAATCAGAATCAATAACGAAACAAAGACTGTTGACAAAGGCGCTCTGTTTTATGAAGAAGCGTTGCCGTGCGATTCACTGCTTTATTCCGTTGTGATGGCCCATGACCCTGCATGTGATAATAATAAGAGGCCGGAAGGGTTAAAGACGAGCAGTGATGTGATGACTTATATTGGTGAAGTGAATTCAGAGCGATTGCAGTTTGGCGGGGATGCAACTATAGGAAGAGGTATTGTGAATATAAATTTTCTGAATGGGAGGGCCGAATGAGTCAGTTAAGCAATCTTGAACATGAACGTGCTGCTGAGGCATGGTCATGCGTTAGTTATGTGAATGATGAAATAGATGATAAGGGTTTCAAGAAGGAATACAGGTCAATTGTAATGAAACTGCCATCGCTCATATTGTCGAATGGATTAGCTCAGTCATTGGCATTTCTCAAATCAAAAGGCAAAGGGAACAATAACAAGCCAGAAGAAAAAATTTACCAGGACATAGACGGCTGGCTTTTAAAAAACAGAAACTTCCGCTGGAACGTGAAAGGTGAACTAATTGAGCGAATTATTGCTTTGCCGAATGATAGATTTCGTCAGGTAACCATGGAGACTCTCGCTTATATGTCATGGATGAAGCGTTTTGCTGATGCTGTTTTGCCTAGGGAGGAAGAATGATGAACGTACCTTTGCCATCAGAAACAAGAAATTACTTGGGAAATGATAAGAATAAATTACTCAAATCCGGCAATCTTGGGCTCATATTTAATAAATTTGTGTATTCGTGGCAGAGCAATTGGCAGATGGAGGAAAAGAATTCAAAAGAATTTCGTAATGATATTGCAAGGACAGTGTCTTTTGATAATCGGTATATCGAGTCTTTGAAGTTTCGTCAACACGCAATGATAAATAATCTAAAATCTTCTGGCTGGCATGTTGAATTTTTCAACGCAACCACTGACAGCCGCCTTATCATCGGGCTTGGCTCAGAGAGCGTTATTGAAACAGGCATGACTTTTCATCCTTTATACGGCTTTCCGTATCTTCCTGCCAGCGGACTGAAAGGGCTTGCAAGGGCGTATGCAGAGATAGGAGCAGATG
>WFVK01000045.1 GCA_015491705.1 Nitrospirota bacterium
ATTGATTAATAATTATTTTATAACATTTTAATTTTAAAAAATTTTCCTGCATCTATATTTGACGGGGCGGTTCTCTTTATGGTTGGAAATCTTCCCAACTTATTGACTCTTGCAAGGATATTGCTCCTGCCGTTCTTTGCTGCTGCTCTTATTTATGAAGAGTATCAATATGCCCTGCTGCTTTTTATTGCAGCCTCTGTCACGGATTTTCTTGACGGGCTTGTTGCAAGGATAAGAAAGCAGATAACATACTTTGGCAGGATACTTGACCCTGTTGCGGATAAATTCTTCCTGATTACTTCGTTTGTCGTAATGAGTATCCTGGGACTGATTCCCAAGTGGCTTACAATTATCGTTATCAGCAGGGATTTGATTGTCGTTACAGGCTGTATTATACTTTATTTTGTTACTCACAATCTGAAAATAGAGCCGAGTCTGCTGGGCAAGGTTTCAAGCGCCTGTCAGTTTATCCTGCTGGGGCTGGTTTTGCTTGCCCGCAATATGAATGAAGGCACAAGGGTGCCGGAGCTTCTGTTTCTTGCAGTCGCTGTACTGACCGCGCTGTCGGGGCTCGGTTACGTTTACAGCGGCCTGAAGACAGCCGGCGCTGAGAACATAAAATGATTTTGGGGGATTAATCAGGTGCAAGCTGTAATAAGTCATGTCTCTCAGGGCAGTATCGCCGAGGAAATCGGCCTGCAAAAGGGTGACATCATCCTGAACATCAACGGCAATCCCGTTAAAGACATCATAGATTACATGTATCACTCCGGCGGCAGCATAATCAACCTTGAAGTCCAGCGTGGCGACGAGACACATTCGTACAGGATAAAGAACCGGGAGGCATCGGATATCGGTTTTGAACTGAAACCCTTCAGGACGAGATCATGCAGGAACAAGTGCTCTTTCTGCTTTGTAAACCAGTTGCCAAAGGGACTGAGAAAAACACTGTACATGAAGGACGACGACTACCGCATGTCCTTTCTTTACGGCAACTACATCACCCTTACAAACATCTCGGCAAAGGAAAAAAAGCGCATCGTGGAGCAGAAACTGAGTCCCCTTTACATATCGGTGCATACGACGAATAATGAATTAAGGAGGAAAATGCTCGGCAATCCGAAGGCCGGCGATATCCTCAGGGAACTGGAGTTTCTCGTATCACATAAAATAAGGATCCATGCCCAGATAGTCCTCTGTCCCGGTGTGAATGACGGGGAGGAGCTTTCAAAGAGCATAAAAGACCTGTGCAGGTTTTATCCCTATGTGGCATCGATAGCAGTCGTGCCTGTCGGCCTTTCAAAATACAGGAAATCACAGGTCAAAGCATTTGAAAAAGATGAGGCAGTTAAAGTCGTTGAGACTGTCAGAACATTCAGGAGAAGGTTCAAGAGGCGCCACGGGGACCCCATAGTGCACCTTGCCGATGAATTTTATTTAATGGCAGGAGCGCCCTTCCCTCCCCTTAAAGAATACGGTGACCTGCCCCAGATAGAAAACGGTGTGGGCCTGATACCAGTATTTATTAACTCCTCAAAGAAGCTTAAACTCCCCAAAAAGATCGAGCCCAGAAATATTGCTGTTTTTACCGGTACTGCATTCATGCCCTACCTTGAGGAATTCGCCGGGAAATTAAGGGCCATAGAGGGCCTCACCCTGGATGTATTCAAGGTGGAAAACAAATTTTTCGGGCCGTCCGTAACAGTAGCGGGCCTCCTTACCGGCAAGGATATACTGAAGGCAATCGTGGGTAAAACCATGGCTGACTGCCTGCTAGTGCCGAGCGTAGCCCTCAGAGACGGAACCGATGTCTTCCTGGACAATGTTACACTGAAGGACATGCAGGAGAGTCTCGGCATGGATGTCAGGGTCATAGACCCCACACCCGAAGGATTATTAAAGGAGATAAAAAATGAATGTAACCGGCAAGACTGAAGTAACCGGGATTTTCGGATACCCGATCGAGCACACCCTCTCCCCGCTTATGCATAATGCTGCATTTAATGCGCTGGGACTTGATATCTGCTATGTCCCCTTCAGGGTATCACCTGAAGATCTGCCGGGCGCTGTCAGGGCTGTCCGCTGCCTCAACCTGCTCGGCGTGAACACCACAATCCCCCATAAAGAAAAGGTTATGCCGTTGCTTGATGAAATAGACAGCGAAGCTTCATTTATAGGTGCGGTAAATACCATAGTAAACTCCAGGGGACGTTTGACGGGATACAATACGGATGGAAGGGGTTTTATAAACTCTCTCTCGGAAGAGGGGATATCGATAGATAAAAAAGATGTCTTCATTATCGGAGCCGGCGGCGCCTCAAGGGCCATTGCCTATTATTTGAGTGAAAAGGCATCAAGACTCTCTCTGTACGATACAGACATATCCAGGGCCGAAAAACTGGCGGCAGACCTCCGGAAAATCCGTGACAACATCTCTCTGCCCGGCAATGTGGAAAACAGCGGCTCCCCCGACATAATCATAAACGCCACGCCGCTTGGCCTCGGACCGGACGACCCCCTGCCCCTGAATCCCGATTTAATAACCCCGGATATGACGGTATGCGATCTTATCTACAGGAAAACAAAACTCCTGCAGGAAGCTGAAAAAAGGGGGGCAAAGACCATAGACGGCTCAGGTATGCTTTTATGGCAGGGGGTTCTGGCGTTTGAACTGTGGACCGGGATAAAACCCCCGGTTGATGTGATGCGCGAGGCCCTGATGTCCGGCATGAAGCAATAAAACAGAGCTACGCGGTCGGCTTGAGTATAGCGGGATACACACGGTTTCTGCCTGCTGATTTTGCCTTGTAAAGCTCGTCATCCGCCTGCTTCAGTATGCTCTCCCACGAAATGTACTTGACATTTTCAGCAATGTTACACGCCACCCCAGAGCTGATGGTGAGGATCTTGTACGGCGACGCCTTGTGTTCGAGTCCGAGTGACTCCACGGCGACCCTGAGGGCCTCTGCGACTTTCAGCGCATCCGAAAGATTCAGCTCGGGCAGGATTATGACAAACTCTTCACCACCCCAGCGGAAGATCTCGTCCGTCTTTCTCAGTGTGGTATTTATGGTATTGGCAACTGAAACGAGTATATAGTCTCCCTTCTGGTGGCCGTAGGTGTCATTGTAGAGCTTGAAATTGTCAACATCGCAGAGAATCAGGCTGTAGGGGCGTTCATGCCTGACAGAGAGCAGGTGAACATTCTCTATCCTCTTCTGAAAGCTCCGCCTGTTGCCTATCTGTGTCAGTGGGTCGATATCCACAAGCCTGTTAAGCTTCTCATTCAGGCTCCCCAGCTCTTTATGCTTGCTCTCCAGGAGAGCCATCATATTATTAAAGCTCTCCCCGATCTGGTTGATCCTGTCCTTGAATGCATACTGGTACACATCGCATTTCCTGCAGTCCCCGTATTCTTTTACACAGCGCCCCTTCGCCTCTCCCCGGCAGAATGTGCCCGCTATCTGCCAGCATCTGAGGTCCGGCGATTTATAACTCGGGCAGTCGGTCTGCTTGCAGTTCTTGAACTCCCAGCATTTCATAAGATTCGTCCCCTGAACCCTCACATGAAAACTGCCGTGCTCGATAACCTGTTCTATGCTGTGCTTTATCCTCTTCTGGGCCTCCTCGAGTTCCTTGTTGTGCCTTTCTATCTCCATATTCTGCTTGTTCAATATACTGTCGGCCTTTTTGACGACAAATTGCAGGAAAGTGAAGAGCACGCTCATGGCGAATATCAGCATCAGGGGAATCTTGTATATTTCCCTCTTCATGAGGCTGAAAAGCGAGCTCATATCCTTGTAAATCTCAAAGGCGCCTATGATATTGCCCTGTGATGAATCACCGGTTTCAGCGTATACCGGGACGTATATCTCCAGTATGTCGATCTCGGTGGACTCTTTACCGTCCGCTGAACCTTCTTTTGCGGGCACCTTGAATTTCGTCAGTTTTGAAGCGGTCTTGCCGTATAAGGCGGACATCAATTCCTCGGAGGTCTTTACAACACCGATATCCTCGCGGTCAGTGGAATACACAATGCTTCCGCTGAGGTCGAATATCCTTAATTTAAGCAGATCATTGTGATCCGACAGAAACGCCTCGGTGATTATGTCCAGATTTTCGCGCTGCTGGGAGTGCTCCCCGATGTACAGATAACCGTAGGTTTTCAGGCCCGGTGCGATGAAGTCGTCATATATACGGCTTTCAAACCGCTTTGCCACGACCTCGACCGTTGATACAGAATAATCTATCAGGGCCTGTTTCTGGTAGAGGTAGGCCACATAACTCAGTACAAGTGTTGAAACAAGGATTATCCCCACGCTGAAAACAGAAAAGTAGCGTCGCAGATTAAAGTCTCTGGCCTTCCCTGCCGGTTTTTCCCTTGATTCAGAGTATGTCATGATGTATTGTTTATTATATCGTAAATTCCATCAAAAATCTCAAGTTTGACAAGGGGATGCACATGGAAGCGCCGGGTAACCTGCCGGATTTTTGACAAAAATTACCTCCAAGTGCTACTATGTTGAACTTTTCCGGCAGGCTCTCCCGCCCTGCAGGCAACAGTTTTATACTACTGTAAGGTAAACCTTAACGTTGCATAAACCGGCTGGAGAGCCCGGCGTAAAACCTTTATAAAGCGATGGGATATTGGAAATACGTCTCTGTTGCAGGAAGTAACGGGGAGTGAAATTGCAAAAGAGGTTGATATGCGTG
>WFVK01000046.1 GCA_015491705.1 Nitrospirota bacterium
TCACTGCCGCGGTTTGTTTTTGATACCGACGGGACCGTTATAGATACCGGGATCGGCCTGGCCAGGGAGATATATAGGGGTGTAAATTTTTATTTCGGCGGAAGTTACAGTCTCTTTGATCTTAACAGGAGTAATATAATGCAAAAGGATTCGCTTCAGGCCGTTTATCCGGGCGGCAGAATAGAGATCATCGCGGGAATGCTTAATCTGACATTTGCATTCTGAACTTCCGGAATTGCAATTTTCATATATACTTTAATGGGTTAGCCTCAAGAATCACACATGGGTTTCCGTATAAATTAAAAGCGAGCGGGGATATAACGCGCGCTGACCCGGACATTGCTTTTTTAATGAACAGAAAGATCATAAAGCAGAACAAGACCTTCTTGCTGGCAAGTATAATTCTCCTCATCCTGTTTGTCATGGTCTTATATTTCGGCTGCAACCAGATATATGAGAGTGAGGCAAGGCGCCGTCACGATAATGCAAGGGCCCAATTGCTTTCCGTAACAGGAAGCATAAAAATATTCTTCTCCGACTTCAGGCATGACCGCCGCTTCCTCATGGGCATATCGAGCGCCGAAGGTTATATAAACAGCGATTTTAAATCAGCCCATTACCGAAAAGAAACTGAAGAGATATTCCATAAGTTTGTAAAAGCATATGACCAGTATTATCAGATCAGGATCATCGATTCCTCGGGACAGGAGATAATCAGGATAGACAACAGGCCTGATAACAATACTGCCATGGCCGTTGAACCGCGGCACACAAACTGGAACCAGAAGCATTATTTCAGGCAGGCCATGAAACTTCCCAGGGACCGGATATATGCCTCACCGATCGATTTGAATATTGACGGGAAGGGAGGAGAGGCAGACGGTATCCCCGTGATAAGACTGGCTTCCCCCCTGTTCGACTCTAAAAACACAAGAAAGGGTGTCATGATCCTGGACATGTATTTATCGGAAATCCTCGCCCTCCTGCCGGAAAATATGTTTATTCAGACGGCAGAGGGGAATATAATGTCATTGAAACCCGACGGCTCCCTTGACTTCCGCAAGTCGGAATATAATTTCAAAGGCGGTTCGGGACGGCTGGACGTTTCGGATGAAGAAAGCATTCATTATTCGACTGTAGAGTTTCTCCCGGGCAAAAAACTGATCGTAGCCATATCCTGCAAACACCCGTTATTGAAAATGGCAATGGAGAAACTGGTATTGATATCCGGGATGCTTCTTGCACTGTTTTTGGGCCTGATATCGGTTATCGTCTACATGAATATTCAGAGGTTCAGGGAATTGATAGGAGCGCAGAAGACCACAATATTCGCCCTTGCCGAACTTGCAGAGTGGAGAGATCCGGAGACGGGATACCATCTGGAAAGGACGAGAAACTATGCAGTGGTGCTGGCCAGACAACTGCGTAAAAACAGAAAATACCGCCAGGTTATAACTGATGACTTTATTGAAGAGCTGTATGATGCCGCTCCTCTGCATGATATAGGAAAGGTCGGGATTCGGGATTCCGTCCTGTTAAAAGAGGGCGAATTGACCGCACAAGAATATGAAGAGATGAAGAAACATGTACTGATAGGGAAACAGGTGCTCCAGGATGCAATTGAGAAATTCAATATCAATGAATCCTTTATTCTCGTGGGTAAAAATATATGTGCATATCACCACGAAAAATATAATGGGAAGGGATACCCCGAGGGATTAAAGGGCGAGGAGATTCCACTGGAGGCGAGAATCTTCGCGCTGTGTGACGCCTATGACGCAATCAGGACAAGGAGACCTTACAAGGGCAGATTATCACACGAAGAAGCTGTCAGGAGAATCGTACGTGACAGCGGCGAGCATTTCGACCCGGATATTGTGGATGCCTTTCTGCGAACCGGCGAAGACCTTCTGGATGACGGAACACTTGAAAAAGATCAAACCGGGGATGAATAAACCTTAATGCGCATAAACCGGCTGGAGAGCCCGCCGTAAAACCTTTATAAAGCGATGGGATATTGGAAATACGTCTCTGTTGCAGGAAGTAACGGGGAGTGAAATTGCAAAAGAGGTTGATATGCGTGCTGAATATTTCCTCAGGGAATCGCAGATAAAGCTTTTCCGCCTGGCTCTCCGGCATGCGGGCGATGGTGTTATGCAACTGTAAGGTTAACGTCCGGGAGAATAAGGCTTCATCCCGGCTGAATGCCGGCCTTGCATGAATCTTTTTTACATTTATGTATTGCATCTGGTAAAATTACAGGGTTGCGGTTTGAACTCGATGTGCAATGCCCCGGCCGCTGTGAGGCGGCGTCATTCAATTACCGGAGAGACTGCTTGTTCAATAGATCGCTCAACGACTTTTAAAAAGGGAGGGGGATATGCCGGAAGGAATAAAATTATTTACCGGTAATTCCAACAGAGCATTGGCCAAAGAGATTGCAAATGTTCTTGGAATCCCGGTTGGTGACGCCACGGTCTCGAATTTCAGTGACGGCGAGATAATGGTGCAGGTAAACGAAAATGTAAGGGGAGCGGATGTCTTTGTTATACAGTCCACGTGTATGCCTGTCAACAACAACATAATGGAACTGCTCCTGATGATAGACGCCCTTAAAAGGGCCTCCGCAGGAAAAATTACAGCGGTTATACCCTATTACGGTTATGCCAGGCAGGACAGAAAGGTAGCGCCGAGAGTACCCATATCGGCGAGACTTGTCGCCGACATGTTGACAACCGTCGGAATAGACAGGATGCTTACTGTGGATCTGCATGCAGGGCAGATCCAGGGATTTTTCAGTATCCCCGTTGACCATCTCTACGCGGCCCCTGTGCTGGCGGATTATGTGAAGAGGAAATACCTGAATGATCTTGTGATTGTATCTCCTGATGCAGGAGGCGTGGAAAGGGCGAGGGCATTTGCAAAAAGGCTTAACGCCTCACTGGCCATAATAGACAAACGGCGTGAAAAGGCGAATGTCTCGCAGGTAATGCACGTCATCGGTGATGTAAACGGCAAAAACGCCATTGTCTTTGACGATATGATTGATACAGCGGGCACGATTACCCAGGCGGCCGCCGCGATCAAGGAAAACGGCGCCAGGCGTGTCATAACAGCCTGCGCGCATGCAGTGCTTTCAGGCCCTGCGCTTGAAAGAATCAACGAGTCGGCGCTTGAAGACGTAATTGTGACCAACACCATTCCCATGAACGAAAAACAGAACAAATGCAAAAAGCTTACCGTCCTGTCAGTGGCTCCTCTGCTGGCAGAAGCGATAAAAAGGATACACGAAGAGACATCGGTCAGTTCTCTTTTTATGTAGAAAAATGATTATACCGGCGTGTCGGGTTATCCCCTGGCAACCGGGGATGGAGGTTGAAAAAAAATGGACAAAATATTAATTAAGGCGGACAAGAGGTCCGAACTGGGCAAAGGCGGGGCAAGAAGCCTGAGAAGGATGGGCATGCTGCCTGCCGTTGTGTACTCGGATGGCAATTCCACACCTATAAAAGTCAACAGGAAAGAGATGGCGAAACTCATTTCATCAGGTGTCGGCGAGCATGCCCTGATCACCATTGAACTTAGTAAAAACGGGGAAAAAACCGCTGAACACTCCGTGCTTGTAAAGGATTACCAGAATGACCCCGTAACAGAGAAGCTCCTGCATGTGGATTTCATGGAGGTTTCACTTGAAAAGGCCGTAACCGTAACTGTTCCGCTCGTGATAACCACCAGGCCTGTCGGTGTAAAAATGGGGGGGATTCTTCAGCATCGCATGAGAGAGGTGGAAGTGGAATGCCTCCCCACGCATATACCTTCCAAAATCGAGGTGGATGCCGGCTTTGTGGAGATAGGCCACTCCCTGCATGTCAGGGATCTCCCGCAGTACGAAGGCGTAGAGATAGTGGATGATCCCGGTGAAGTTGTGCTTACCGTCACCGCGCCGGTGGAGGAAGCGCCCGCTGAGGCCGCCGAGGAAGAAGCCGCCGAACCGCAACTGGTCAAGGCCAAGGGTAAAGAGGGGGAAGAAGAGACAAGGAAAGAAGAGAAAAAACAGAAGGAAGAGAAATAGTCTGATATCATG
>WFVK01000047.1 GCA_015491705.1 Nitrospirota bacterium
ATACGGAGTGATTAAAAATAAAACAACAGTACGGAGATGAACATATGAGCCTCAGAGGAAGAGCCTTTGCCGGACTTATCATGGTCACGATAATCACGGCAATCCTGTCTCTTACACCGGTTTTCACCACTGCCTCATACAGCGCTCCTGCCGGGGATTCAGGCGGTTTCGTATACATGGACCTCGATGAATCCCTCAGGCAACTGAATTCAAGGCTGGAACAGGCCGCACCAGGGATAGTGCTGGTCATCGCCTATGACATCACAGGGGCCGAGAGCGCAAGGGGAAGCGGCTTCCTTACGGACAGCAGGGGGACAATCATAACCAATGCGGAAATCATGGAGAATGCATATTCCGCAGAGGTATTCACCGAGAAAAATCATTACACGGATGTTGCAATCGTCAGCCTCGACAGTGATAAAGACCTTGCATTGATCCGGGTCCCTGCGGCCGATGAGTTTCCTCTCGGAACAGACTTTGACCGTACCATAAAGTCCGGGGAGAAAGTCATGATCGCGGGCAAATCAGCCGGTAATGAAAAAACCGTATCAGAGGGTGTGATCAAATCCGTAAGCAGGGTTGGTGAAGGGCTGGAGGTGTTCCGGATTCAGACCGCCCTGCCCATATCATTTCTGCCCCCTGCCAGACAGGGGCCGGTACTGGACATGGACGGAAAGGTTATCGGGATGACAACCGCCCGGATTTCCCCCGCGCGGGAAACAGGCGTGTTTGAGAGAATGCCGGACCTGTCCGTCCTGAATGCGGTCAGTATGCGGTCAGTGAAGGACTTTATCCTGAACCCCGGTGAAGCACGGGCCCTTCAGCCTGCAAGATCAAAGGTCTGGTCAAAGTGGCTGTTCAGACAGATGAAAACAGCGGCCGTTGAAGGATTTATCACACTGTATAAAATCGGGTTTCCGAAGCTCCTGCTTATTGTATTCCTGATTATAGTATTCATATCATTAATCCAGCGGCTTTACGGCAAGGCAAAGGGTCTGTTCAGCAGCCCGGCAAGTGTCAAGCACAGGAGGAGATAGCCTTTTCCATGGCATACGTAATAGCATTTGCAGGCAAGGGAGGCACAGGCAAGACAACCATTGCAGCATTAACAATCCGGTATCTTGTGGAAAAGAGGCACAGGCCCGTGCTTGCAGTCGATGCCGACAGCAATTCCTGTCTTAATGAGGCTCTCGGCGTTGCCGTGCATGCCACAATAGGCAGTCTGCGGGAGGAGTCCCTTGCCATGGTCCGCAGCGGCGCCGAGCGGCCGGGGGGTATGAGTATGGAGCAGCTCTTTGACTACCAGGTCCAGCAGTCGCTTGTCGAGTCCGACGGGTTTGATCTAATGGTTATGGGCAGGCCCGAAGGTCCGGGGTGCTATTGCGCGGCCAACAACATAATCCGTAAATATACGGACAAACTCTCCGCCAAATATCCTTATGTCGTAATAGACAATGAAGCTGGAATGGAGCACCTCAGCAGGAGAACCACTCACGAGGTCGATCTGCTGCTCGTGATCAGCGACCCCACGCAGAAGGGCATCAGGACAGCGGCAAGGATCAACAGCCTTGTCGATGAGCTCAATCTCAATATAGGCCGGCGGAAACTCATAGTCAACAGGGTGTCGGGCGAGAACTTCGCCAGATTAAAAAACAGCGGCATGGATATTCCCTTTCAGGAAATCTATAACGTCCCTGAAGACGAGGGGATATTCCGTCTTGACATGGAAGGCAGGCCGGTCTTTGAACTTCCCCCTGATTCAGTAGCCGTAAGGACAGTGTTTGAGATTCTGGACTCGGCCGATATTCCCTGAACGGAAAAACCTTGTGTAACAGGATCATCCTCAATGTTGCATAAACAGGCGAGCCGTCCTTGACATCGGACATCCCAAGTATTTAAATTATATAACTTTGGCCTTTATCCGTAATTTTAAAAACATCCTGTCAGGAGGAATACCATGGCTTACAGAGAATACAATGACCGCATAGGCGGCATAAACCACTGGTTGTTTAACCAGGAGGAATTCAGGCATATTATCACCCGTCCGTTCAGGGGTGAGGAATACTCCGCCGTTATCAACGGCTCCGGTGTGGTAAAGGGGGAACAGAAATACCCCAAAGGTTATCAGGATGTCATCATACCGGAGCTCAGGCGCAGGGCGGATTTTTTCACTGAGGTGCCCGCGCTCAAAGACATCAAACCTGCCGGGCACAAGGTGCTGACCGTGTTGGTCGGAGATAAAGACGACCCCAAAGTAGCGGCATCACGCAGCTATGTGGGCATGAAGTCCGCCACTACAAAGCTCACCGGGCTGTCCAGCATGGTCGAGGAGCTGCCTTCCTCGATAACGGCCCCGGAACTCTATGAAAAACTCGACAAATGGAACCATGACAGCTCTATCTCCATATTAATGTTCCAGTTGCCCTTCGGCGGCAGGGCCGGGGAGACAATCGACACCACCGCGCTCTGCAACCGCATCAATATCGCCAAGGACGGCGACGGGCTCAATCAGGTGACGCTTGGTCTCATGTCCCTCGGAGCTGAACGTTATTACGACTGCTGCACCCCGGGGGGGATGATAGACCTGGCCAGCGTCTACCTGTACAGGGAAAAGGGCGTCCGCCTGCGACCGGATGGGATCGCGGGTTTTGCAGGCTTTGAGGTGCTGGTCGCCGGCAGGAGCGCCATAGTCGGTGAACCGCTCTTTAACCTCCTGAAGCGTTTTGATGCAACGGCCCTCGGACCCCTGCACACGCGCACAGGCACCGGAGGGTCAACAGACAGAGAGACCCAGTTAAGGGTATATACCGAACTCTCAAGGCGGGCGGACATTATCTTCTCCTGCATGGGATTTCATCCGTACAGGGTGCACGCGGATACTGAATACTTCTTCACCGCGGACATGCTCAAAGAAGGCTGCCTGATAATCGACGCCTCGACCTCGTTCAGAAAGGACGGCAGGAAACCTTACGGTGATGTTGACCCTTCAGCGCGTTCCAGGGCCGCGGCGTATACCCTGGAGACCGGCGGTGTCGGCCCGGCCACAGTGACCAAGCTGGTGCATCAGGGCTGGCGCGGGATGCTGTACCAGAACATCGACAGGGTGAGGAAGGCACTTGAAGACAACAAATCCCTCGTTAAGTCAACCTTCACCGGCCTCCTGTCATCCTATGCAGGGGCAAGTGAAGCCGATGCTGAAGCCAATGCCGAAGAGCTCTGCAACAGGGCAATACATCCGGACAGCCATCCGGTGCACGCAGTTGATGCGCTGGAGGCCATTTTCCCCGCGCTGATGAAATAAAACAGCAGGGGCACGGCGCGCCGTGCCCCTGCTGTTTCAACCCTGAATCACGCCTTACAAAAAGCAATGTGGTCCCAAATCCTATAGTCGGGAATTCTTCCCCATCCATGAGTCAGGTTGAGTTCAATCCTCATCCAAAGAACATAAGCGCATGGTTTCAGGGCGGAAATATCAAAAGCATGGCCTGCGCTTCCGGAGACTGCTTCTCCACTTGCCAGCGCAGGAACATAAGATGCCGGCAAGGGAGGATTCCCTTCAAAATAAACCGTCACCTGCTCCGCATGCGGATGATATGCAGTAAAGAGAGAGGTTAAGTCTTTATTCAAAGTTCCACAGCCACCCCCTAGCACCACCATCTCTTTGATGTCGAGCATACAAACCGCCCTGTGTGTCGGCGTGCTGCCCGCCCAACCCGGATGCCGATTGTATTTATACATGGTATTGCTAATCACAATTTTGCTCAGGGCATTTGTATCAGTTATGCCTGGATATCCAACCTCGCGGGCTTCAAATATCAGAGAGAACGTATGTATCTTTGATTTCTTTCCTGAAGGAATGGAATTCCCCGCCAACTGTTCAGGAGGTACGGTCAGGTCAAAAAATTCATCGACAAGCTTTCTGGTGTTTAATCTGATAAGCCAGCTGTTCGGGATAAACTTGCCAACACCCGGAGAGGGCGGCAATCCGATATTATTTTCCCGCGGCACCTCGATCCAGCCGCCGGGTTTGACATTTTTATTGTATGTCGCGCCCGGATTATTTACCCAATAATCTTCAGAATCAATTCGCCAGCCCGATGAGGTATGTCTCCAATATTCCAGTTGACCTATTATTGTCGGCGGTATCATTGATGAGTCAACCTCCGATAGCGAGCCTAATACACCACCAGAGTATTTTCCAAAGAGGAAACGATATTCCATAGCCACCGAATCCCCGCCGTCAGGAAGAATGCCTCTGAGCGGGATCGTCTCTGTAAAGGCATAGTTTTCGCTACTCGTTAAACCATCAGGAGTGAAATCGCTTGTAATTCTATATTGTCCTACCTTGGTGAAAAGAGGATATGTATGATCTTTAGGAACCTCGGG
>WFVK01000048.1 GCA_015491705.1 Nitrospirota bacterium
AGTATAGATAGTTCATGTTGCGGAACGTCATTATCTGATCAGCTCGCTGTCATTTCGAACGAAGTGAGAAATCTTGACTCGTCGCAATATAAAGATTTCTCCCGCTGGTCGAAATGACGCAAGCTCAGGATCAGTTTCAAAAATCAGCTCCCGCAACAGATACTATATAGTATAGATTTTTATGCTCCCCCACGGCAGCGGGAGATTATCATGCTTTTAACCGGAGGTATCATGTTTCATACTGCAGACCCGAAAGACATAATAAAAGGCAAGGTAACGGATGTTTATTTTGAACGCACCCTCGAGATACTCAGGGCGAAGAAGATAAACCCTGTTGTAAAGGCTGAGTTCATGGCCAAGACCCTTCCCGATGGATGGAAGTGGGCGGTGCTCGCCGGAATGGAAGAGGTCGCCCGTATCCTGGAGAATCTTCCGGTCAGGACAAGGGCCCTGCGGGAAGGCACGGTCTTTTACCCCTACGAGACAGTGATGGAGATCGAGGGCAACTACCGGGATTTCTGCGTGTTCGAGACGGCACTGCTGGGGCTTTTGTGCCAGGCGTCCGGCATTGCCACAAAGGCGGCCCGCTTCAAGAAGCTCGCGGGCGAACGTCCTGTCATAAGCTTCGGAGCCAGGAGGATGCATCCTGTCCTGGCTCCCATGATAGAAAGAAACGCGTACGTCGGTGGATGCGACGGCGTGGCGGTCGTAAAGTCCGGCGAGATCATAGGAGAGGACCCCATGGGTACCATGCCCCATTCACTGGTTATCTGCATGGGCTCCACGGTCGAGGCGATCAGGGCATACGATGAGGTGCTGAAACGCAGACTGAAGAGGGTCGTCCTCATAGATACATTCCTTGATGAGAAATTCGAGGCTCTGAATGTTGCGGAGGCCATGGGCAAGAAGCTCTTTGCAGTCAGGCTCGACACCCCCGCCTCGAGGAGGGGGGACTTTTACCGTATCCTCCAGGAAGTCAGATGGGAGCTTGACCTGAGGGGATATGACAACATCAGGCTGTTTGTCAGCGGGGGGATAACAGAGGATGACGTGCCGGTACTCAACGAACTCGTGGATGCCTACGGCATAGGCACTTCAATAAGCAGCGCGCCGGTCATAGATTTCTCAATGGATATAGTGGAGGTGGACGGCAAGCCTGTTGCCAAAAGGGGCAAGTGCTCCGGCAGCAAGAGGGTGCTGCGCTGCAAGAAATGCAGGTCGCCGCTTACGGTTCCGAATAACAGGAAGCATTACAAGTGCGCCTGCGGCAGCGTACTCGGAGACATCCTTATCCCTTTTACGGAAAACGGGAAAATCCTCCAGAAGCTTTTGCACGCTAGGGAGATAAGGTCCTTTGTCCTGAAACAGACAAGGCATCTGAAGATCGACGATCCACGGACGGCAGAGGAAAAAACAACCGCAATCAATAAGCGACCGGTATAAAAAATGGACTATCTTAAAATCATAACCGCTATCTTCATATGGAGTTCCCTCGGAATCTTTATCAGAAAGATCGATCTGCCCAATGAGGGGATTATATTTTATACCGCGGTGATCGCCGGCACTCTGCAGTTCATACTGCTGTCATCAAGCGGCCTGCTGAGGACTTTAAGGGATTCCGCCGCGAACATACGCAGCAACCTTCTGCTCATTGTATCTCCTGTCTGTTTTCTTGCAAACACGATGCTGTTCTACTATGCGTTCCGCCATACAACAATAGCCAATGCCGTGCTCACGCATTATACAGCCCCTGTCTTTGTGGCGATACTGGCGCCGCTGCTGCTGAAAGAGAATATCCGCAGGACCACCTGGATTGCCATCATCCTTTCCTCGCTCGGGTTGTGGTTTATCTTCAGCGGCACCCCCGCCGGCACAGAAGTGTCCCACGGAAGCAGGGAGGGCCTCGGGATCATGGCCGGCGCACTGTCAGGGCTGGCATATGCGTTTCTGATTCTCATTGTCCGGAAGATAGCATCGCTGTATCCCCCGCTTCTCATAATATTCATTCAGAACGGCATTGTCGCCATACTGCTGCTGCCTTTCGTCTTCAACATGGAGGTGCCGCTGCAGGCCTGGCCCTATCTCGTAACCATGGGCATCCTGCACTCCACCGTAGCTCCACTGCTTTATGTCCAGGGTTTTAAAAGCGTAACGGCAAATGAAGCCGCCATCCTGGGGTACTTCGAACCGGTGGGGGCAATAGTGCTGGCCCTCGTCTTCCTGCACGAGCTGCCGGGGCTGATCGCCCTGACCGGCGGCATTCTTATACTCTATTCAGGCTATATGATTCTGGCATTCAGGGGAGGCGGCAGCGCCGGATAACTTGACATAATCCACTCTTAAAGTTTAAAACAGTAATAATACAAAACCGGAGGGCTGCATGAAAAAGACTGTTTTCTGCATAACCGTTTTCTTTGTCCTGATTATGTTCAGCGGGTATTCCCATGCATTGTGCGTCAATGTCTCAGAGGCCAATCTCAGGAGCGGGCCGGGGACCAACTATGATAAAACATGGGAAGTTTTCAAATACATGCCCTTTAAAAAACTGGCCAAAAAAGGAACCTGGTACAAGGTCAAGGATGTTGACGGTGATGTTCACTGGATTTACAGAAAGCTGGTCACTGATAAAATCAAGTGCGCCGTCGTCAAAAGCGATAAAATCAATGTGAGAACCGGACCGGGCACGGGATACAGCAAGAGCGCCCTGAGCCCGGCGCTGAAGTATGATTCTTTCAGGGTAATAAAGAGAAAAGGCGCATGGGTGAAGGTCATGGATGAATTCGGTGATACCGGCTGGATATTCAGGAAACTCCTGTGGATACAATAACAGGGGCCGGGGGCTACCCTCTCCAGTAGCGTATGCTTCCCACATCTATGTGCAGGGAATTGAAGTGCGGATAATATCCTACACCGCCGCCCCTGAGTCTTATGGCCGCACGCCTGACATCCCTGATGTCGTAAGAGGGTACATGAATATCCACGGCCTTGCCGTAAATATGCAGGCTGTTCTTCGCCACCCCCTTTTTCCTTTTTCTGAGAAGCGCATTTGACCTCGGGGTACGGTAGCCGGAAATAATATGAAACGGCTTGGTGTTGCCGAGTTCCTGGTTAAGGGCGAAGAGAAGGTCAAGGAGCTTCCTGTCCATGTCCTTTACCTTCCCTGTCCGGATGTCACGCAGTATATAGTTGATGCCTTCAATGCCTTCGGGGATATACCTGCCCTCCCTCCAGTAAGCCGTATCCAGTTTTTCGCCTGTGTACGGATTGTAGAAGCAGAGCCTGCGTTCGGGCGCAACTATATTTTGCACCGCGGCGAGTGACCTGTAGGGGATGCAACTGAAGGCCACAGCCGTCAGGCCCATGAAAAGAACCCTTCTCCGGCTTATCGTGCGCCCTGATACCGGGCCGGCTTGTTTATTTTCCATCAGATTCAAGAAGCTGTCTCCTGCGGTCTGAAAACGGAGACATTATACCATCTGGGCCGGGGATTCATCAATACCGCTCAGGGCGTTTCTATTCCGAGGGCCTTGATCTTTCTGTGGAGGTTGCTTCTCTCTATTTCAAGGTCTTCCGCTGTCTTTGAAATATTCCAGTTGTTTTCCCGGAGTTTTTTCAGGATGAAGTCTTTCTCAAACTGCTCGCGCGCATCTCTCAGAGTCTTGCAGGAACTGTAATGGTTTTTTGCGACCCTGCTGTATGTCTGCACCTCCCTGACATCGATGGTTTCAAACGGATTCATGATCACAAAGCGCTCTATGGTGTTTTTCAGTTCCCTCACATTGCCGGGCCAGTCGTAATCCATGAGGGCGCGCAGGGTCGCCTTGCTGACCTTCTTGGGTCTTTGCCCGTATTGCTGCGCGAAATTTTCAAGAAAATACTTGACCAGCACGGGAATATCGTCCTTTCTTTCCCTCAGCGGCGGCACTGTAATGGGAATCACATTGAGCCTGAAAAACAGGTCCTCCCTGAAGTTTCCCTTTTCCATCTCTGCATGTAGGTCCTTATTGGTGGCCGCGATTATCCTGACGTCCACTTTTATCTTTCTGCTGCCGCCCACCCTCTGGAACTCCTGCGTCTCAATGACCCGGAGGACCTTTGCCTGGGTAGCAGGCGACATATCGCCTATTTCGTCAAGGAAAAGCGTGCCTTCATGAGCAAGCTCGAATTTGCCCTTCTTTGCCTCAAGCGCGCCGGTAAAAGAGCCTTTTTCATGGCCGAAGAGTTCGCTCTCTATAAGCTCATGCGGGATAGCCGCACAGTTGACCTCGATAAAGCTTTTGTTCTTCCTGTTGCTCTCATTATGCAGCGCCCTGGCCACAAGCTCCTTGCCCGCGCCGCTTTCACCGAATATGATGACCCTGCCCTGCGAGGCGGCCGCCTGCATTATCCTGTTCTTCAGCTCGACTATCCCGCGACTTTCACCGATGATCTCCCACCTGCGGGATATGCTGTTCCTCAGCTCGATATTTTCCTTCTCGAGCTTCTGTTTCTCAAGCGCCCGCCTGACAAGGATGAGTATCTTTTCAAGTGACAGGGGTTTCTCAAGAAAGTCATATGCCCCGAGCTTGATCGCATGGACGGCGGTATCAATATTGCTATGGCCGGAGATCATAATTATGCATACGTCCTTCTTTTTCTCCCTCATGCGTTTCAATGTTTCAATACCGTCCATATCCGGCATCCATACGTCCAGGAGCACTATATCCGGGGTGGTATAGCTGAACTTTGCCAGCGCATCTTTCCCCGACGACGCAGTGAGGACATGGTAGCCCTCATCCTCAAGGATGCCGGTAAGTGTCTCGAGTATGCTCTGTTCGTCATCGACTACAAGTATAGTCGCCTTCGCCGCTTTAGCCATAAATTGCAAATAACCGGTACAACTAATCCTTAACCTGTATTAAAATATAATTGCCGAACCATCTGAGAAGTAATTTCCTTCGCCTTATAACCCCTGAACCCCAAACAGAGCCTTTTACGCCAGGGCTCTCCATCCGGTTTATGCAACGTTAAGGTTAAGTATAGCATATTCACTTCTGTCCCACGGACAATTCAATGATAAACCGCGTGCCCCTTGGCTCATTGTCCTGCACCCTTATGTATCCCCTGTGTTTTGATATTATGCTGTTGACAATCGCCAGCCCGAGGCCGGTTCCCTCTTTCCTTGTCGAGAAATACGGGAAAAAGAGCTTGTCCTTGTCCTCTTCCCTTATGCCGATTCCGTCATCCGCAACCTCTATCCTTACAAGGTCCAGCGCCGGATTGTAAAAAGTGTTCAGCCATATCTTTCCGGTCTTTGCCTGGATTGCATTGTCTATGAGGTTTATCAGTGCCATCTTTATCTGCTTTTTATCGATCTCGATCTCCGGCATGTCCCCTGTGAATGAAGTCAGTATCTCCACATCCTTAAGATTCACGTAAAGCTCCGCCACTTCTTCAATGACCGTCCTGATGTTAATCGATTCAAGATTTATTTTCGGCATCTTCCCGAATCTTGAGAACTCGTCCACAAGGGACCTGAGGCTGTTTACTTCATGCACGATGGTCCTTGTGGAGCGGTTTAATATCTCTTCAAAATCCCCGGCCTTCTCATTCCATTTCTTCAGCACCCTTTCCGCTGACAGCCTTATGGGAGTAAGGGGATTTTTGATCTCATGTGCGATTCTCTTTGCGACTTCCTGCCATGCAAGCGCCCTCTGCGCCATTATGATCTCGGTGAGATTGTCAAATACCGCAAGGGTGCCGAAAAACTTGTTCGCCGAGTCCTTGATGATGGTCATATAAATCCTCAGGTCCATGGGCCTGCCGTTTATGTAAATATGAACCTCCTTTTCAACGGCGCCGAAGCCTTTTTCACTGAGACGCTTGACCATTGAAATCAGTTCCTCGGACTTGAGCCTGCTGAGCAGCACCTTGTGGCTTTTGCCCTCTATGTCCCGCCGTTCTATGCCGAGCATGGAACATGCGGCGTTGTTCAGGGTGGTTATCCTGCCCGAGCGGTCAAAAAATATAACGCCGGTATTTATACTTTCAAGGATGGATTCCATGCTGAGCCGCCGGCGGTCGGATTCCCTGTACGCCCTTTCAAGAGAGCGTTTCCCCTCCTGTATCTCGTCGAGCATTTTGTTGAAAGAGTTGATCAGCATTCCTATTTCATCATCCCTGTCAAGGCCGATCCTGAAGTCGAGATCGCCGTGCGCCACGGTCTTTGTCGCCTCGGCAAGCGACTGTATGGGCACTGTTATGCCCTTGGCGATACGGAGCGACACCCACAACGCAAGAAAGATGATCATCAGTGTGGCTATGGTGAGCATCAGGAAATATAAAAATCTTATTGGATTCTGCTGGGTCTTGATCTGCAGGTAATCATTGAACGCCCTCTGGACGGCTTCCATTTTGGCCACCAGTTCCCGAGGGATTAAAGTCTCAACCACGACAACACCAGTAATCCCCTCCCCTTCAATCACAGGTGCCGCGGCCCTTATGACGTCGCCCTTGTCCGTTGACACCACATCAGTTCCCGCTCTGCCGCTGAATGCATCTCTCACGAGGTCCGAATTGTCGGGCCCGGACAGGAGGCGACTGCTGAATCCGCTGCTGTCCGGGGTTTTCCGCGGACCGCGGGGCAGGAGACTCGTGTCCGATGCAAGGAGTTTCGCATACTCTGCGGCATTCTGCCTTTCCTTGAAATAAAAGGTCCTCGCTATATCCATTGAGTCATATATGGGCTTCTGCACCTCGAGGGAAAACCATGTATCAATGGAATTGTTTATCAGTTGATTTGAGAGTATGAAAAGAAGGACGGAGGGGATGAGCACAAGTCCGAGGAAAGAGGCGACAAGCTTTGTCCTGAATTTCGAGCCTATGGCCTTGCGTCTCTTCTCTGTATAGACATTGACGAGGTTTCGTCCCACAAAGAAAATCAGGAGCAGGAGATATAGCACTATATTTACTATTACAAATATGAAGCCGATCTTGATAAGGAGGGGGCCGTGTTCGATTCCGAGATAGTTGAGGACCACGCCCGTGACGATTATCGCGGCAAAGCTCAGTGTAAACAGGCCGAGAAGGGCCCTGAGGTTTTTCATCGCCTGCCCTCCACGAGAAAGGGCCTGGATTCCCTTGCAAGACTCATCTCCACTTCAGGTATAAAGTGCATCAGAAAACCTGTAGGCGGCAGTTGCCTCAGGCTCTTTGACTCCACTATGGCCCTCAGGTAATAACGGCCCGGATCGAGCTCTTTTATATGCGCGAGGTTGATGCCGTCCACACTGAATATCCAGTTTTTCACCGCGTTGTAGTCCCTGAATTTTCTTTCAGTGCGGACAATCCCGTCATACGAGGATGCCCTGTACTGCTCCCTGAGGTTGTCATATCTGATGACCTTCCTGATTTTTTTCGATACCACGAATTCATCGGGCCAGAAGTTCCATACCCTGAGGAGTTCCACGGTAAACACTATCTCCTTTTCCTGTCTCTTATACACATCTGACGCTG
>WFVK01000049.1 GCA_015491705.1 Nitrospirota bacterium
ACATATTGCTTCATGTATTCAATATCTTCCAGTGCAGCTACAGCCGCCACCTGGCCCAGGGAGGTGACTGTCTTGAGGTTCTTTACGCGGCAGAAGTTCTTGATGTTCGCCGCGTCACTGACAAGGTAGCCGACCCTCATGCTGGCAATTCCGAACGCCTTTGAAAACGTTCTGGCAACAACAAGATTGGGATACCTTCTTATAAGATCAACGACCGTTACACCGCCAAACTCATAATATGCCTCGTCGACTATTGTCATCACCTGGGGGTATCTTTCCAGCAGGTTCAATATCTGTTCTCTCGACAGGAGGGTGCCGAGCGGATTATTGGGATTGACAAGGTATATCAGCCTGGTCTTCTCGCCGATCAGGCTTTCCACTCTTCCGATATCAAGTGAGAAATCATTCCTGTTGTACTCGCACGTTACGATGCGTCCGCCGCAGACATTCATCGCGATCCTCAGGTTATCGTAGGTGGGAACAGGGACTATTATCTCATCATCATGATTGATGAATGTCTTGACAATGGTCTCCAGGGCTTCATCAGAACCGTGGGTGGGTAAAATCTCGCCGGCATCGGCTCCGGTGTACTTCGACAGCATCTCCGTCAACCTGAAACACTCCGGGTCAGGATACCAGTTGAGTTTCTCCCCTTTGATGAAATGCAGCAGCGCCTCTGTTACATTGGGTGAAGGTGGAATGGTCGTCTCGTTGAAATCGAGTTTGAGTACATCATTGGAGCCGAGCTTTTCAATCTGCCGGTAGACGGAACTCACCTTGTACGGCTGCAGCCCTTCACAATGTTTGGCTATTTTTATCATGACCGGTTTTTCTACTGATTGAACTTAAAATCGAGCGTCGAAATACTGTGATGCCTCTTGCCGCGGTATAAAGGAATATCATCCACGGCTTCCACCTCAAACTTCATATCTTCACCAAGGTACTTTCTGAACTCTTCTATCGCCTCATGCATCTCATCTTCCGTGTAATTTTTATTCTTTACCACATAAATCTTCGCCTCTCCGAATTTATCCTGTCTGATCTGGAACTTGTCTATTCCCTTCATGTCCTTGACGAAGTGGGGAAAAAATGTGCCTACAAGATACCTGCCGTTGGTTCCCTGAATAATCGCCTGTATTCTTCCTTCAACATTCTGAATCAGCGGCAGCCCCCTGCCGCATGAACATGACCTGTCTGTAAATCTTGCAGTATCTCCGACGCGGTACCTGATAAACGGCGTTGCCAGATTGTTTAAATCCGTAATGACCACTTCGCCGATCTCGCCCTCTTCAACAGGCCTGCCGTCTTTCAATATCTCCACTACAAGATTCTCGGCGTTTACATGCAGTCCTTCGTGTTTTTCGCATTCATTGGCGATTCCGCTGAACTCCCGGCATCCGTATTTGTCAAAGACATCACATGAAAAGTGCTTCATCATAAGGTCTCTCGACTTCGGGGTGAGCGTTTGCGAGCTGGAAATTATGGCGTTCACCTTCAGGTATATATCGTGTTTCTTCATATATTCCGCCAGGCAGTTGAAAATCTCTGCATATCCGTCCATTACATACGGCTTTTTCTCTTCAATCTCCTGCAAGACTGCTGGTATGGACTCATCATCAAGCGTGTAAAGCGACATAAATATCCTGTTGAAAAGGAAGGCGTCCCTCTTTTCGATCTCCGGATATTTGTATCCGTCCCCCGCCGTTGCAAACCAGCACCTCATCTCCCTGTCACCCCATTTCCATCCTGTCCATTCCATAAGTCTCAGGAAGGCGGCAAGGCGGTAATCGAGCTGTTTTTTGTCACAATTGAATTCAAGAGGCTCAGCCGTGCTCCCGCCTGTATGGACATGAAGCATGGTGCCGGGGTCAAACTCCACATGAGATGTGAGATCATTGTTTTTTATGTCATCCTTGCTGAGAAGAGGGAATTTCCTCAGGTCATCAACCGTCTTGATATCGGCGGGGGATACGCCGGCTTCATCAAAGCGCTTCCTGTAAAAGGCAACATTGCCGTATGCATAGTCGATTATTTTTTTTAATTTTTCCGCCTGGAGTTTTAAGATTTCTTCCCTCCTGAGCCACTGTGTCTCTCTCAACTCCTCCCAGTAATCCATGCTCTCTTTGCCGATAACATAATGATGCAGCGGGAAAAGCTCTTTATACATCTCAAGAGGGAAAGGCACCCCCATTTTATCCACCCAGGTGACATTATCACCGTAATATGAGGCCCTCATCCGTCTGAAGATCTCTTCATCCCTTTTTTTCATCTCTTCATGTGTCATTCCGAGGACACCCTCTTTTATCATCGTTATCCCTCCCTTTTGTAGCGCGGCCATATCCTGTATTCCAGGATTGCCTTGGGAATATCCAGCAATACCTTGCCTATTGAAACCAGGGGTAGTTTTATAAATGATTCGCCTGCATGACGGTTATAAAATATTACCGGAACCTCTTCGACACGATATCCTTTTGTACAGGCGGAAATCACTATGAATGTCTGGAAGTAAAAGTAGTTCATCCTGTGCTGTATAATCTCGGCGAACAGGTCTCTTTTAGTAATAAGAAATCCCGACTTCGGGTCATGGAGATTAACGGCAAAGCATTTCCTTAGAAGCTTGGCAAGACCGATGCTTGCAAAAATACGGAAGAAATCGTAGGTTTCAGACCCCCTCCGCCATCCCTGAACCATATCGATTTGCGGGTCACTCAGCAGTTTGCTTCGCAGCTTTATTATGTCCTCGGGCGCGTACTGGAGATCGGCATCGGTAATCACCACATACTCACCCGCTGCTGCATCCAGGCCCGTTTTCCATGCAGCAGGTATCCCGCGGTTTACTTCATGCGTGCATCCGGTTACGTTTTCAAATCGTTGCTGAACACTGTCTATCTTATCCTGCGTACCGTCGGTGCTTCCGTCATTTACCAAAATGATCTCTCCCCTTACACGGGATTTCCTGAATACCGCCAGTATTCTCTCAACCAGTATATCTATATTATTTTCCTCGTTATAACAGGGAATAATAACACTCAATTCCATATTGTTACCTGAATATCACATAAGAACACCTCCCGATGCCGTTTCTGGAAACTGGAAGAAGCAGGAAGATTGATAATTGCAAATATTTTTTTGTAATATGAAGAATTCGGCATCTGGTGAATCCGGAATCTGAACGAAATCCCTCTACAACAGTCAAGCTCTCAGCGGAGTTGATTACCAAAAGATATTTTAAACTATAACACAAAAAATCCGAACAATTCAATTTTAGCGGCTTGCGGGGGTAAATATCCGGTTGAAAAACCCCGAATATATTTGATATACTTTGTTGATGTCATCCCGTCAGAGATAGTGGGAAGCAGATTATGTCTTAACACCGCGTAACAGTAACAGGCGATATTTCTTATTGGTGCAGGCGGTAAGGTACTGATCGCCGCTGTCTCAACCTGAAATTTTTTCGATACCCTGTAAGAGCCAGTATCAAGTAAGCACGGCATGAAAAAACAGACTATTTTCTGGGCAGCCCTCCTGATATATTCACTTATAACCATCTTTACTTACAAGTATGAACGCCTGCTCGGCGACACGATTCTGCTTCTGGATATTGCCGAAAAGTACGTGAGAGGCGATTTCTGGGATGCTGTCAACGGGATGTGGGGACCGCTCTTTTCCTGGCTGCTGGTTCCGTTCTTATATCTTGGCTCATCTCACGTATTTGCAGTAAACGCCCTGCATGTAATCATAGGATGCCTGATTATTGCGGGTGTAAGGAGACTGTCCTTCAGATTCGAGATGAGCGAGGGTATCAGGAACATCATTTTGCTGTGCATGGTTCCGATCCTTCTGTATGCCTCATTAATCGCACCCCATGATTTTGTGCTTTTATGCATTCTTGTTTATTACCTGAGCATAGTCTTTAAAGAAGACTACGCGGGGAACGTTTATAACGGCATCCTGAGCGGGGCGCTGGGCTCACTTGCATACTTTGCCAAGCCGTTCGGCTTTCCGTTTTTCATATCACACTTTCTGATGATAAATACATTGCATTATTTCAAGGCCGGGACAAAACCCGTCAAAAGGAATATCCTGAGGAACTTCTTTGCGGGGATGGCGTTGTTTGCCGTTATAAGCAGTGTGTGGATTATCCTGCTGAGCACCAAATACCATTATCTTACATTCAGCACGGCCGGTAAGCATAATTTCGGCATATTGAGTCCCCAGGCAAAAGGGGAAGGCAAGGAAAAGGGCCTCCCTATCTTTACCGAAGGTTTTTTTGAACCGCCCAATAAAACGGCCCGCGTTATATGGGAAGACGCCACCTATCTGAACGTAAAATCATGGAGCCCTCTTGAATCATGGGGCCATTTCAAATATTTTATATCAGGGATACTCCTTAAGAATCTCTCCCAGCTTATCAAGATACTCGGATCTTTCTCTCAACTATCCGTCGCCGTTATCATCATGGCTGTGCTGTTGTGCGTGGGGCCCGTCAGGGAATTATTAACCCGCAAGAGCGTACTGGTTTTCCCCCTGTCAACCATGGCATTATACGCCGGCGGATATGGCGTGATGCATTATGAGCCGCGGTACTTATGGATTGTCAACATCCTGCTGCTCCTTATGGGAGGGCACCTGCTGAATATACTGTTCCGGAATGAATTTTTCAACAGGACAAGAAAAAACATACTCGTTATCTTTTTCGCTCTGTCGTTTCTCGTAGTGCCCGTAAGATATATAATTCACAGGGGCGATTCCGGAGAGAGAATTCATAATCTGGCGTCGGTGTTGAAAAACAGATACAACATACAGGGGAAAATCGCCTCCAACAGGAAGTATGTTTCTACAAACCAGGCGTGGTATAACAGCTACTGGCTGACATATTTCCTTAATACCAGATACTACGGCCAGGCAAAGGAGAATATCAGCGGCAGTGAGCTGGAAAGCGAGCTGAAAAAATTCGGCATTGACTATTACCTTGTGTGGGGCGATCATCCGGATATACCCGACTTTTTGTCAAATTATAAAGAAGTGACAGGCGGGGAAATCCCGGGCCTGAAGGTTTATTCCCTGAAAGAAGGCCCTGCGGATAACCGCTGAGACACTGTTCCTTTCAGGCGGTCCCCCCCCTGACCTTCCCGGCAAATGGGGAAGCGACATGGTTACAGAGAATTACGAGGCATATTTTAACGCCCATGTATAATGAATATTTCGGGTTTCAGGAGTCTCCCTTTTCCATTGCCCCTGACCCGCGCTATCTCTACATGAGCGAGCAACACCGGGAGGCCCTGGCTCATCTGGTGTACGGCCTGAACAGTGACGGCGGCTTTGTCCTTCTGACCGGTGAGGTCGGAACAGGCAAGACAACCGTCTGCCGCTGCCTCCTGGAACAACTGCCTGAAAATACCGCGGTGGCCTTCATCTTTAATCCTAAGCTGACTGTTGAGGAGCTCCTCGCAACAG
>WFVK01000050.1 GCA_015491705.1 Nitrospirota bacterium
ATATAAAGATTTCTCCCGCTGGTCGAAATGACGCAAGCTCAGGATTAGTTTCAAAAATCAGCTCCCGCAACAGATATTAATTATTCTGCACTATAAACCGTTTATTATTGAGGAGGGTGCAGGCATGAGTTGAGAAGGGTGCTTGCAGAACGGGATATGCGGATATGTCCGAAGTGCGGCTTTGAACAGCAGGAAGGCATCGAGTGCATGAAGTGCGGCATTGTATTCGCAAAATACAGGCCTCCATACAAGGCGCCGCCAATGCAGCCACGGCCGGATGAGACAGAGGGGGCCAGGGGAGTGAGAGGCCGGTGGTACAGCCTGACGGGCAAGACAGCGCTCATCGCCCTTATGGCCTTCTTCTTTTTTTACATGGTCATCAAGCGTTCGTCATGGTGTTTCATAGATTACGTGAACCTGCCCTTCCATGAGTTCGGGCATATCTTCTTCAGGCCCTTCGGTGAGACCATGCAGTTCCTCGGTGGAACGATCAGCCAGTTGTTCTGGCCCCTTATACTGATGATATATTTCATCAGGAGGAGAGAGGGGCTGTCGGCATCTTTCTGTCTCTTCTGGTTCGGTGAGAATTTTCTGAATATCAGCAAGTACATCGCCGATGCCCGTTCAATGAGGCTGCCCCTCGCAGGCGGCGGCATACACGACTGGAACTTCCTGCTGGGTAAATGGGACGCCTTAGGTTATGACCGTTCAGTTGCGGGGTTCATGTTTGTTGCCGGGGCGGTCATTATGAGCGCATCACTCGTCTGGGCGCTGCTCTCATCCCCGAAAAAAGAAAGGTGAACCTTACAAGTGCATAAAACCATTGCCTCCGGGCGGGAGAGGCTTTATAAAAGCTTTACACGGGGCACCTTCCGACGGTTATGCAACATTCAAGGTTAAAATTAAGACATCATGATCTTTTTGGACAGGAGAATGATCGCCGCGATGATCACCGCCCCCAGTATTTTCTCCATCGTCCTCGGCGACAAACGGAACGAACCTGCAAACGAACCCAGTGTGCCGCCGGCTAAAACCGCCACCATCAGAGGAATATAACCGGTCAGATCAATTGAGTTGTGCTGAAAGCGGGATACCAGCCCGGAGAATGAATTGAGCCAGATAAATATGGCCCCACAGGCGGCAGCCTCTTTTTCTGTGCCAAGGCCTAAAATTATTATTAACGGGACGAGGTAAATGCCGCCGCCGATACCTACTATGCCGGCGACCAGGCCGAGTATCGAACCAGCGATTAATGAAATTATTATTTTCCCCTTTTGATTAATATTCAGCTTGACAGCCGTGTTCTGCCAGATATAGATGCGTAACGCCACGAAACACAGGGATATCAAGAGTATCCAGTAGAATATTTTTTTGGGCAACTGAAGCGAGCCTCCTATGTACGCCATGGGGATTGAAGACAGGAGAAAGGGCAGAACCAGTTTTATCCTGGCATGTCTGTTCCGTATAAAGTTCAGGCTTCCAACCGATGTGACAAGCAGGTTGAGTAACAGGGAGACCATGGGTATTGCCAGGGCGTTTACGCCGAAGATGGTCATTAGTGCAATATAAGAGGACCCTCCTCCAAGCCCTACCGCCGAATACACAAGCGCCACGACAAAGAACAGACCCGCCAAAAAAAATGGAGATGCAACCAGATCCAAAACAACGCCTCCGGAGGGTTGAGTCAAGAGTTCAATTAAGATTATATCAGAAGGAGCTTAATGTTGCATTAGAGGCTTACGGCAACTGTTTCCGGATATCGGCAAGAATATCGGCATGTTCAGCCATTTTGGAAATATAAACATTCTTTCCGCCACCGGCCGAGGCCGCCTCGTCCTGCATAACCATGCTGGTCAGGAAGATAACCTTGATATGTTGTGTTTTTGGGGATTCCTTCAGTTTTGCAGCCACTTCACCGCCGTCCATATCCGGCATATCCACGTCACTGATCACAAGGTCCGGCTGTTCCTCGGCTGCTATGCGTATGGCGGCCTCACAGTTGCTTGTTGCAAAAACCACGTATCCCTCGTCTGTCAGCAATTGTTTCATCGCCCTTAAAATCGCTCGGTTGTCGTCTATGAGAAGTATCTTTTTCTGATCCGTCATATCCCCGCCCTGTAATAAGCTTTTTTCATTACCTTATCGGGGGAACGGAGAAAAAACTTTAATTCAGGATGGCGGGAGAGCGGGCCCGCCCCTTTTATGCCGCATTAAGGCAGATACCCCCTCAGATACCGGCCCGTGCGGGAGTTCTTCTGCCTTATTATTTCTTCCGGGGTCCCCTCAGCCACTATGTATCCGCCGTTGTCTCCGCCTTCAGGGCCGAGGTCTATGATCCGGTCTGCGCTTTTTATTACATCAGGGTTATGTTCAACAAGAAGGACCGTATTGCCGGCATCCACGAGATCATTGAGGACGCGGAGCAGCTTCCTGATATCATCAGGATGAAGGCCCACAGTAGGCTCATCAAGTATATAGAGGTAATCCTTTCTCTTCAGTAACCCGAGCTCCGCGCATATCTTCAGGCGCTGCGCCTCACCGCCGGAAAGGGTTGTGGCCGGCTGGCCGAGCTTCAGGTAGCCAAGCCCCACTTCCGCCATTGCCTTCAGTCTGTTCACCAGCCTCGGGACGCGCCTGAAAAAATCCATTGCCTCATCAACGGTCAGGTCGAGAACCTCATGGATATTCTTTCCGTTGAAGGTGACGGTAAGGACCTCCGGTTTATATCTCCTGCCCCCGCATTCCCCGCACTTGATGTACAGGTCCTCAAAGAAATACATCTCGAGCCTTTGATAACCGGCTCCGCTGCACGCCTCGCAGCGCCCGCCCTCGGTATTGAAGGAAAAATCTCCCGGCCCGTATCCGAGCATCCCGGCCTGCGGCTGCTCAGCAAAGAGTTTTCTTATATGGTCAAACGCCTTTATGTACGTGACGGGGTTGGAGCGCGGGCTCTTGCCGATCGGTTGCTGGTCTATGATCCTGACCCCCCTGAGATGTTCAAGGCCGTCGATGCTCCTGAACATGAGCGGCGTTGCAAACTCCGTCCCGAAGTGGCGGGCGAGGGCCCTGTAGATGGTGTCATTGACAATGGTGCTCTTGCCCGAACCCGAGACGCCGGTGATGCATGTAAGTGTCCGGAGCGGGATGTTTATATCTATATCCTTGAGATTGTTTCCGGACGCGCCCTTTACGGAGAGCGCCTTGCCGCTGCCTTTTCTCCTGTATGCAGGCACCGGTATTAACTCATTATCATTCAGGTATTCCGCTGTCAGGGTGCCCGACTTCAGAAAGTCCTCTCCCGGGCCGTTATAAAGCAGCCTGCCCCCCTTGCTGCCGCCCCCGGGGCCGAGTTCGGCAATCCAGTCAGCGGCATTGATGATGGTCCTGTCGTGTTCCACTGCTACAACGGTGTTGCCGGCTGCGGCAAGCTCCCTCAGTATCCCGGCAATCCGGCTCACATCTCCGGGATGAAGCCCGACGGTCGGCTCGTCAAGGACATACAGGGTTCCCGTCAGTTTTGATGCAAGCTGGTTTGCAAGGTTTATCCTTTGCGCCTCCCCGCCCGAGAGGGTCTTCACCTCCCTGCTCAGTGTCAGGTACCCTATTCCCACGCGCATCAGGAAACCGAGCTTGAGATTGATCTGCCTGAGTATCTCAGAGGACACCTCCTGTTCGTAACCTGAGAGGTCGATATCCGAAAAAAAGCCGCTCAGTTGAGCAATGGACATGCTGGAGAGTTCCGCTATATTAAGACCTCCAAGTGTAAATGCCAGGGCCGCCGGCCTGAGCCTGTCCCCCCCGCATTTTTTACAGGTTACGGCCTTGCGGTATCTGCTCAGGAAAACCCTCACATGCAGTTTGTACCGCTTGCCTTCGAGCTCTTCAAAGAAGTCATCCAGCCCGTAAAAATCCGGGGCGCCCCTGAATATCAGCCTCTTTGCCCTTTCAGGCAGGTCCTTATACGGCGTCTTCAGGCTGATTCCGCGGGCCCTTGCAGCCTTTGCAAACTGCCTGTACCACCACCTGTATGCAGGCTTGGTCCACGGTTCCACCGCGCCTTCCTCAAGTGACAGGGTCTTATCCGGAATAATGCAGTCCTCCGAGTATTCCAGTGTATTGCCGAAGCCCTTGCATTCAGGACATGCGCCGAGGGGATGGTTGAAGGAAAACAGCAGGGGCTGCGGCCTTGGCGTCTCCGTATTGCACCGGAGGCATTTTAAGCCGGCATGAAAGCGGAGGACCCTGATGTCTTCCGGCGAATCCCCGATTATCTCCACCTTCACACCCCCGTCCCCATGCTCCCATGCCGTCTCAACCGAGTCGGACAGCCGCGGCTCATCCCTTATAACGAGCCTGTCGAGAATTACCTCATATCGGTAGTCATCCGGGGTCCCGGTATTTTCCCTGAACCTGTGAAAGCCTTTTTTCTGCAGTTCTTCAGGAGAACTGTTCGTGAAAAATATTATGAGGGCCTTGCTTCCCGAATAGTTTGCGACCAGTTCCCTGACCGCGGAAGAGGGGGTCCAGGCCCTTAACGGACGGCGGCATTGCGGGCAGTGAGGCTCTGCAATCTTTGAATAAAGCAGCCGGATGTAGTCATATATCTCGGTTGCCGTGCCCACGGTCGAACGGGAGCTCTTTACCGTATTGCGCTGTTCGATGGCTATAGCGGGTCTTATGTTGCGGATCGCCTCGACATCAGGACGGTCGAGTTTTTCAAGAAAGAGTCTTGCATACGTGGAAAGGGATTCGATGAACCTCCACTGGCCTTCGGCAAAGAT